>NZ_JAVQLW010000001.1:0-252500 GCF_031822435.1 Paracoccus sp. MBLB3053
ATGGACAAGATTTGGGGGCAGGCGCGTGAAGAACTTCAGAAGATCGTCGGAGCCGACAGTTTCGCGACCTGGATTGAGCCCCTTCGCCTGACGGGCGTGAGCGAAGGCACGGCGGTCATTGCCTGCCCGACCCGCTTCCTGTCGGACTGGGTGTCTCGTCACTACAGCGACGAAATCCTCAAGGTGCTCGACCGGATCGAAGGGCCGGTGCATCGGCTGAGCTTCGAGACCCGCAGCCAGACGAGCCGCCAGGTGACCGCTGCAAATTCCGAACCCAAGCGCCCCGCGCCTCGTGTTGCCACTGCCGCAGCGGCAGAAGAGGAACTGACCGCGCCGCTTGATCAGCGCTTCACCTTCGACAACTTCGTCGTCGGCAAGCCGAACGAGCTTGCCCATGCCGCCGCTCGCCGCGTCGCCGAAGGTGGGCCTGTCACCTTCAACCCGCTGTTTCTTTATGGCGGCGTCGGTCTGGGCAAGACCCACCTGATGCACGCCATTGCGCGGGAAATCCAGGCCCGCCAGCCCGAGGCGAAGGTCCTCTATCTCTCGGCCGAGCAGTTCATGTACCGCTTTGTCCAGGCGCTGCGCGACCGCACCGTGATGGATTTCAAGGAACTTTTCCGCACCGTTTCGGTGCTGATGGTCGATGACGTGCAATTCATCGCGGGCAAGGATTCGACGCAGGAAGAATTCTTCCACACGTTCAATACCTTGGTGGACCAAGGCAAGCAGATCGTCATCTCGGCCGACCGTGCGCCGGGCGAGATCAAGGACATGGAAGAACGCATCAAGTCGCGCCTGCAATGCGGCCTGGTCGTCGACCTGCATCCGACTGATTACGAGCTGCGCCTGGGTATCCTGCAATCCAAGACCGATAGCTTCCGCCTGCAATATCCGGGCCTTCAGCTGGCGCCCGGCGTCTTGGAATTCCTGGCCCATCGCATCACTTCGAACGTCCGCGTGCTGGAAGGCGCGCTGCAGCGGCTCTTTGCCTTTGCCAGCCTGATGGGCCGCGAGATTACGCTCGACATGACCCAGGAATGCCTGGCCGACATCCTGCGCGCCAATGACCGCAAGGTGTCCATCGAAGAAATCCAGCGCAAGGTGGCCGAGCATTACAACATCCGTCTCGCCGACATGATCGGGCCGAAGCGCGTGCGCACCGTCGCCCGCCCGCGCCAGATCGCGATGTATCTGGCCAAGCAGATGACCTCGCGTTCTCTGCCCGAGATCGGGCGCCGTTTCGGTGGTCGCGACCACACCACGATCATGCACGGAGTGAGAAAGATCGAGGAACTGCGCTCGGCCGATCGCAGCCTTGCCGAAGATATCGACCTTCTTCGTCGTCTTCTGGAAGCCTGACCGCTTCGATCCGCTTGACCAGCCGGGCAAATCTGCGAAATTGCCCGGCACCGGGTTGGTCCCTATAGTCGGCCTTCCCGCCGCGAATGAGACATAAGGACCGACCATGAAATTTGCGATCGAACGTGCCGATCTGGTGAAGGCAGTTTCTCAGGCTCAGTCCGTTGTCGAGCGGCGCAACACGATCCCGATCCTGGCCAATGTGCTGATCGAGACGACAAGTGATGGCGTCAGCTTCCGCGCAACCGATCTGGACACCGAAATCGTCTACCTGACCCAAGCCCAGGTCGAGCGTCCGGGCGCCACGACCGTTTCGGCCAGCATGCTCAATGACATCGCCCGCAAGCTGCCCGACGGCGCGCTGGTCCAGCTTGACCTGGACGGTGCAACGGGACGCCTGTCGGTTCAGGCGGGCCGTTCGAACTTCAGCCTCGCGACCCTGCCGCGCGAGGATTTCCCGGTGATGTCCTCGTCCGAATATTCGGCGAATTTCTCGGCCCCCGCCTCGGTGCTGCGCCGGCTTTACGACAAGTCGAAATTCGCGATCTCGAACGAGGAAACCCGCTATTACCTGAATGGCGTCTACATGCACGTGGCGCAATCCGAGGAGGGTCCGTCCTTGCGCTGCGTCGCGACCGATGGCCATCGCCTCGCGCGGATCGACGCGGCCCTGCCCGCTGGCGCGGGTGAGATGCCCGGCGTGATCGTGCCGCGCAAGACCGTAGCCGAGCTGCGCAAGCTGCTTGATGACGATTCGACCGAGATCGCCGTCTCGGTCAGCGAGACCAAGGTGCGCTTCGCCACGCCGACCATCACGCTTACCTCGAAGGTGATCGACGGCACCTTCCCCGATTACAGCCGCGTCATCCCCTCGGGCAATGCCCGCAAGCTGGAAGTGGATGCCGGCGATTTCGCGAAGGCCGTGGACCGCGTCGCCACCGTCAGCAGCGAGCGCTCGCGCGCGGTGAAACTTTCGCTCGACGAAGACCGGCTGGTGCTGTCAGTCAATGCCCCCGATGCAGGCGCCGCCGAAGAAGAACTGCCCGTGGCCTATGCCGACGAGCCGCTGGAAATCGGCTTCAACGCCAAATACCTGCACGAAATCGCGGGCCAGATCGACCGCGAGAACGCGGTCTTCCTGTTCAACGGCTCGGGCGATGCGGCGCTGATCCGCGAGGGTGGCGACACCACCGCCGTCTATGTCGTCATGCCGATGCGCGTGTGACGCTTACACGCCTGCACCTGGCCCAGTTCCGTAGCTGGGCCCGTCTCGAGATCGAAACCGACCAGCGGCCCGTGGCAATCCACGGGCCGAATGGTGCCGGCAAGACGAATATCCTTGAAGCCGTCTCGATGCTCTCGCCAGGTCGGGGCATGAGGGGGGCTACTCCGGGCGATCAGGCCCGCAAGGGGCCGGATGTCGGCTGGCAGATCCGCGCCCGGATCGAGGATCGCGAAATCCTGACCCGCGCCCTGCCCGGCCAATCTCGTGAGGTCACGATCGACGACAAGCCCGCGACTCAGGTGGCGCTTGGTAGCCTGATGCGGGTGATCTGGCTCACTCCGGCGATGGACAGGCTCTGGGCCGATGCGCCAGAACAGCGCCGCCGCTTTCTTGACCGCGTGACGCTCAGCTTCGCACCCAGCCATGCCGAGAATGCACTGGCCTATGACAAGGCCATGCGCGAGCGAAACCGCCTTCTCAGGGACGAGGTTCGCGACGTGGGTTGGTATCGGGCGCTGGAATCGCAGATGGCGGAGATGGGGGCGGCAATCACGCGCAACCGCCTTGATGCCATCGCGCGGATCATGGCCGCGCAGGACGGGGCCGAGACCGCCTTTCCGGCGGCGACCCTGAACTTGCTGCCCGGCGAGGGAGCGGCAGACGATCCCGAACCGGAAAGCATTGCCCACCGCCTGGCCGAGGGGCGTTCCCGCGACATGGCCGCAGGCCGCACACTCACCGGCCCGCATCGCGCCGATCTGGGCGCGCATTGGGGGCCGCAGGATATGCCGGCCGCCTTGTCCTCGACCGGCGAGCAGAAGGCGCTGCTGCTCTCGCTGATCCTCGCCAATGCGCGTGCGCTTCACGCGGAAGCGCCGGTCCTGCTGCTCGACGAGGTGGCGGCCCATCTCGATTCCGGGCGCCGCGCCGCGCTTTACGAAGAGATCACCGCGCTTTCCGCGCAATGCTTCCTGACCGGCACCGGCCCCGAGCTCTTCGAGACGTTGCGGGGACGGGCTCAATTCTTAAGCGTCGCCCGCGAAGGCGACGCCTCGACGCTTGTCTAGACGATCAGGTCGACCAGTTCGAAGCTGCGCACATCGACAATGCCCAGATCCGAGATCCTGAGTTCCGGGATCACCACCAGCGCCAGCAGCGAATGCTGCATGTAGGCGTTGTTCAGGCTGCAGCCGCAATCCTGCATCGCCTGCACGATGCCCTGCGCGGCCTCGGCCACTTCGGTCGCGGGCCGGTCGGACATGAGGCCCCCGATCGGCAACGCGACGCTGGCGAGTTCCGCGCCGTCGCGGAAGACGGTGACGCCGCCGCCAAGCGCGCCCAGGTGGTTGGCCGCCGCCGCCATGGTCTCGCGGCAGGTGCCGACGACGATCATGTGATGGCTGTCATGCGCGACGGTCGAGGCCACCGCGACCCGGCCCTGGTAGCCGAAGCCCGAGACGAAGCCGTTCACCACGCCGCCGGTGCCCTGGTGGCGCTCGACCAGCGCGATCTGGCAGGTGTCCCCCTGCCCCTCGACCACGCCGACACGGATCGGCAGATCGGCTTCCAGCGCGCGGGTCGGGGCCTGGTTCTCGACCACGCCGATGACGCGGACGCGGGCCTGATCGCCCGTCGCCCGAACCTCGAAATCCGCGCCCGCCAGTTCCTTGCCAAGCCGGACCGATTTCCGCGCCCGCTCGGGCCAGTCGATGCGCGGACAATCGACCAGCAGGCGGCCCTCCTCGGCCACCAACTGCCCCTGCGCGATCACCGCCTCGATCGGCAGCGCGCGCAGGTCCGAGGTCAGGATCACGTCGGCCCGGCGGCCGGGCGTGATCGAGCCCAATTCGCGTTCTTGCCCGAAATGGCTGGCGGTGTTGATGGTCGCCATCTGGATCGCGATCAGCGGGTCGCAGCCGCAGGCGATGGCATGGCGCACGACGCGGTTCATGTGGCCCTCATGCACCAAAGTGCCGGAATGGCAATCATCGGTGCAGAGGATGAAGAAGCGCGGATCGAGCCCCTTCTCGGTGATCGCGGTGATCTGCGTTTCCACGTCATACCAGGCCGAGCCCAGCCGCATCATGCAGCCCATGCCCTGGCGGACGCGGGCGATGCCCTGCGCCTCGCTGGTGGTCTCGTGATCGTCGGCCGCACCGCCCGCGACATAGGCATGGAAGGGCCGGCCCAGATCGGGGCTGGCATAATGGCCGCCGACGGTCTTGCCCGCCGCCCGGGTCGCCGCGATCTCGCCCAGCATCTGAGCATTACCCGCGGCGACGCCGGGAAAGTTCATCATCTCGCCCAGGCCAATGATACCCTCCCAGCCCATGGCCTGCGCCACCTCGCCTTCGGTGATCGGCGCGCCGGTGGTTTCCAGACCCGGGGCCGAGGGGGCGCAGCTCGGCATCTGGGTGAACATGCTGACCGGCTGGATCAGCGATTCGTCCCGCATCAGCCGCACGCCCTCGAGGCCCAGCACGTTGGCGATCTCATGCGGGTCGTGGAACATCGTCGTCGTGCCATGCGGGATCACCGCGGCGGCAAAGCCCGCGGGCGTCAGCATCCCCGATTCGACATGCATATGGGCGTCGATCAGCCCCGGCACCATGTAGCGGCCCCTGGCCTCGATCACCTGCGTGTCCGGCCCGATCGAGGGGGTGGCATCGGGCCCGACATAGGCCACGCGGCCATCGGCCACGGCGACATCCATGGCCTCGATCAGCTCGCGGGTATGGACATTGACCCAGATCCCGCCACGGATCACCAGATCCGCATGCGCCCGTCCCGCAGCCACTTCGACCAGCCGGGGCTGCGCCTCGACCCAGGGTTTCAGCATCACACTCTCCTTGTTCCTTCCCGCCAATTTGCGGCAGGGTGGCGGCGAAGGAAAGGCATGACGATGGAATGGCAGGGCGAAGCCACGGTAATGACGCAGCGCAGGCACGGCGAGAATGCCGTGATCCTGACCGTGCTTTCCCGCGATATCGGTCTTCTTTCGGGAATGGTTCCGGGCGGCGCCAGCAGCAAGCGCGCCGCGATGCTTCAACCCGGTAGCCGCCTGAGCCTGCGCTGGCGCGCTCGGCTCGAAGATCAACTGGGCGGGTTCTCAGCCGAACCGGCCCGGTCCCGGCCCGGACTGATCGCAAGCCCCGCCGCATTGGCCGGTGTGAATGCCGTCACATCGCTTCTGACCTTTGCACTGCCCGAGCGCGATCCACATCCGCGGCTGGTCGACCTGACCGAAACCCTGCTCGACCAGATGGACAGTGGAACGGATTGGGCCGAGACCTATATCCTGTGGGAACTGCGCCTGCTCGACGAATTGGGCTTCGGACTTGATCTCGGATCATGCGCCGTCACTGGCCAGCGCAGCGGGCTCGCCTATGTCAGCCCGCGCACCGGGCGGGCGGTCAGCGCCCAGGCGGCGGGGGAGTGGGCCCCGAAGCTGCTGCCCCTGCCCGCGATCCTCGGCGGATGCGGCAATGGTGGCGTGATGGATGCCCTTGCCCTGACCGGGCATTTCCTGGAAACGCGGCTGGCCGAAGCGCATGCGGGAAAGCCCCTGCCACCGGCAAGGGCCCGTCTTGTCTCCCGGCTCAGGGCAGCGGATACCAGCGGATCGTGACGCCGGGGCCGGTCATGACAAGTTCGCCGCCTCGACGCTCTGCCTGGCGAACCGCACCAAGCGCGGCAAGAAAATCAGTCTCCCCGCCCTCGCGAATGCAGGCGCGGCGCGTCGTGACCATGGTCTTGTAGTCAAGCGCAGGAAGCTCCGCCGAGTTTTCGGAACGATAGACGTTGCAGGGCCCCTGTCCCGAAATTGCGCCATCGGGGGCGATCCGGGCGGTGGGCTTGCCGAAGATTTCCTTGCCCTCGACTTCGATCAACTCGTAATCGCCCGCAATCATCGGCACATCCCCCGCCGATACGCCGCAAGCCGTCAGCGCAAGCAAGGCAGCGCAAGCAAAACCCCGCATGTCTTATTCCTTCCGGTAGCCCGGCTCGAAGGTCAGATAGGTCGGACCGGTGATCTTCAGCACTCCACCCAGATAGGTGATGCCATCCGCCTGCCTCAGCGCGTTGAAATATTGGCTTTCGAGGCGACCGGCATTGCCGCCGCAGCTTCCGCCGCTCGTGTTGATCTCACCGATCTTGAAGCCGGGCGGATCGACCGTCTGGGGCGCCGAGTAATGGTTGCAAGGCGCCTGACCCGAGATCGAACCATCCGCTTCGATCGTCAGGCCCACATTCCGCTGCGGCACGGTATCCGAACCGATGCCGACCAAAACATATGGACCGGTCGGGACGCTGCTGCCCGCCCCGCTGCCGGCAGTGGGCTCGCAGGCGGAAAGCGCGGTCACGGCGGCCATCACTGCCGGGATTGTCAGGAAGCGGTTCATTGGCAGCTCCGTTCTTTGCTCTGGCCGACATATTGCCCGATCGGGAAAGCCTGTCCAGAACCGCACGGAATTTCTCGGGGAGCCAGTAGCTTTCTTGCAATAACCTCATGCGAATTCAGGCTTTCCGGGCCGAAGCCGCGGCCCACCAGACCTCTCATGAACACCGCCTTATCAGCAGATTGCGGTGGCATTCTCGACGGCCCGATGGACAGCGCGCCTTTTGTCCAAGATCGCGCCCAGCCAGAGGCAATCTGACGACAAGTCCGCTTGCATCACCGATTTGCGGCGGTAACTCTGCGCGCATGTTCGGACTCGACCCGTTTCATTTCTGGCTTGCCATCGGGATCACGCTTTTCTCCGGTTTCGTGAAAGGGGCGATCGGCTTTGCCATGCCGATGATCATGATGTCGGCGTTGAGCTCGTTCCTGACCGCGCAGCAGGCTCTGGCAGCCCTGATCCTTCCCGTGCTTTTCACCAATATCCGTCAGTCCCTGCGCCAGGGGATACGACCCGCATTGCGAACCATGTGGGTCTATCGTTGGCATGTCGGCATGGTGGCCCTGTTCATTCCGATCAGCGCCTTTTTCGCCGCACGCGTCCCCCAATGGATCATGTATGCGCTGCTGGGCCTGCCGATCACCCTATTTGCGATCTGGCAGCTGGCCGGGCGCAGCATGGCCATCCCGATCCATCACCGTCGTCGGGTCGAGATCGTGACAGGCATCATCGGAGGGCTTTACGGCGGAATTTCGGGGATCTGGGGACCACCGCTGATCGTCTACCTGCTGTCGATCGGCGCGGCCAAGGACGAACAGATGCGGGCGCAGGGGGTCGTATTCTTCATGGGATCGGTGGTCCTGACCGCGTCGCATCTCGGCTCGGGGCTTCTGAACGGCCAGACCCTGCCCTTTTCCGCGCTGATGGTGATCCCTGCCGCGATCGGGATGGCACTGGGCTCTCTTGCCCATGATCGGCTGAACATCGCGCAGTTCCGTCGCTGGACGCTGATGCTGCTTGTCCTGACAGGCGTCAACCTGGTGCGACGGGCGCTGGAACTGCACGGGCTGGCAGTGTAACCGGGCGCCGAAGACAGGAGACCAAGATGACTTCTTTCCCTGACCCCGCCGATCTGACGGCCCGATTGATACGCTGCCCCTCGGTCACGCCCGAGGAAGGCGGCGCGCTGGACCTGCTGGCCAAGGCGCTGAGCGAGGCCGGTTTCGCGTGCCACCGCGTCGACCGCAACGGCGTGCCGAACCTGTTCGCGCGCTGGGGTGCCAAGGGGGCCAAGCGCAGCTTCGGCTTCAACGGTCACACCGATGTTGTCCCGCCGGGAGACTCGACAAGCTGGACCCATCCGCCCTTCTCGGGGCATGAGGAGGACGGCTGGATCTGGGGGCGTGGTGCCACCGACATGAAATCCGGGGTCGCGGCCTTTGCCGCTGCGGCCATCGCCTTCGTGCAAGAACGCGCACCCGACGGGGCCGTCATCCTGACCATCACCGGCGACGAGGAAGGACCCGGCAAGGATGGCACCCGTGCGCTGCTTGACTGGATGGATGCAGAAGGCGAGCGGATGGATGTCTGCATCGTTGGTGAGCCCTCGAACCCCGACCGCATGGGCGAGATGATCAAGATCGGCCGGCGCGGCTCGATGACATTGCAGATTTCTGCCAAGGGCGTGCAGGGCCATGCGGCCTATCCGCATCGCGCAAAAAACCCGCTTCACGCACTGGTCCGGCTTCTGAACGAACTGACCGCCGAGCCGCTCGACCACGGGACCGAGCATTTCGACCCGTCCGGCCTCCAGGTCACAACGGTCGACTGCGGCAACCCGGCCTCGAACGTCATCCCGGAACGGGCTCGCGCCACGGTCAACATCCGCTTCAACGACGCCCACACCTCGCACACGCTCGACCGCATGATCCGCGACAAGGCGGCAGGGATCGAGGCCGAGACGGGCGTAAGCTTCGATATCGAAACCGATGTCTCGGGCGAAAGCTTCCTGACCCGGCCGGGCCCCTTCGTCGAGATGGTGCGCGACATCGTGCGGGACGAAACCGGACTTGAACCGGTGCTTTCGACCTCGGGCGGAACCTCGGATGCGCGTTTCGTCAAGGATCACTGCCCGGTCCTTGAATTCGGCCTCGTGGGTCATTTCATGCATCAGGTGGACGAACGCGTCCCGGCGGAACAGGTGCGCCAACTGTCGCGGATCTATCGCCGTATCCTGGAGCGTTACTTCGCATGATCGAGAAGACCGACGATATCGAGACCTGCCGGGCAATCCGCCGCGAGGTCTTCATCATCGAGCAGAATGTCTCGGAAGCGGAGGAATGGGACGGCCGGGACGACGAGGCGATCCACCTGCTTGCCCGTGATCCCCTGGGGCGCGCGATCGGCACTGCGCGCATTCTTTTCGATGCCGAAACCGGCAAGATCGGTCGCGTGGCGGTACTGCAGGCGGCCCGTGGAACTGGCACGGGTGCAGCCCTGATCCGCGCCGCGCTGGACGAGTTGCGCGCCCTGCCCGAAATCCGACGAGTGAAGCTTGGTGCGCAGACCCATGCGATAGGCTTTTATGAAAAGCTTGGCTTCAAGGTCTTCGGACCAGAATATGACGATGCGGGCATCCCGCATCGCGACATGATCCTGGAGCTTTGATTGATCCGCCCCGAGCTTGCCGAACGCGTACGCCCCTGGGCCGAGACGGCCACGGCTGCGGGCATCGTGGCCTTTGGGCTGTGGGTCGTATCGCTTGGCGGTTGGGTCTTCCAGCCGTTGGGCAGCGTCATTGCGGTCGTCGCGGCAATCTGGGCGCTGGATGCGCGCCGCCGGATGCGCTTTCGCAGCAAGGCGACCGCGCCCGGCGTCGTCGAACTGGATGAGGGCGCGATTCGCTACCTTTCGCCGGACCGCGTGCTGGGCGGCGAAATCGCCCTGCGCGACCTTTCCGAAATTCGCTTGCTGCGCCTGAACGCCCGCCTGAACTGGCGGCTGAAAAGCGTCGATGGCCAGGCGCTTCTGATTCCGGTTGATGCCAAGGGGGCCGAGCTTCTGGCCAGCGCCTTCGCGTCGCTGCCCGGTCTGGACATGGGAAGGCTTTCGGCGGCCCTTGCCGAAGATGGACCCGCAATCCAGACCCTTTGGACGAGGCATGAGCACGCCCGCTTGACTTGAGCCGCGCAGATTGCCACCTGTGGCGCTCAGGCAATTGAAAGGCCACCGATGTCCATTCCTCAACAGGGCGGCGGCCCGATCGAACATCCCCAACAGCTGGCTGAATACATCGCCTCCGGCGAGAAGCCGAAGGATCATTGGCGAATCGGGACCGAGCATGAAAAATTCGGCTACCGCCACTCGGACCTGTTGCCCCTGCCCTATGACGGGCCGGAAGGCTCGCCGACCGTCAAGGCCATGCTGGAAGGCATCGGCCAACGCTTCGGCTGGAATCCCGTGCGCGAAGGCGAAAACATCATTGGGCTGGAACGCGACGGGGCGAATGTCAGCCTTGAGCCGGGCGGCCAGCTTGAGCTTTCCGGCGCGCCGGTGGAAACGATCCACCAGACCTGCGACGAGGTGAACCTGCACCTGGCCGAGGTAAAATCCGTGGCGGACGAATTGGGCGCCGGTTTCATCGGCCTTGGCGCGGCCCCGATCTGGACCCAGGACCAGATGCCGATGATGCCCAAGGGGCGCTACCGGCTGATGACCGATTACATGGGTCGCGTGGGCGAATTGGGCACGCAGATGATGTATCGCACCTGCACCGTGCAGGTGAACCTGGATTTCGGCTCGGAAGCCGACATGGTTCAGAAACTGCGCGTCGCGCTGGCGCTGCAACCCGTTGCGACCGCGCTTTTCGCCAACTCGCCCTTCCTCGACGGCAAGCCGAACGGGATGAAAAGCTGGCGCTCGCATATCTGGCAGAATCTCGACGGTGCGCGCACGGGCCTTCTGCCCTTCGTTTTCGAAGACGGCATGGGCTATGAGGCATGGGTGGATTACGTGCTCGATGTGCCGATGTATTTCGTCTATCGCGACGGCAAATACATCAACGCCCTGGGGCAAAGCTTCCGCGACTTCATGAAGGGCCAGCTTCCGGCGCTGCCGGGCGAAATCCCGACGCTGTCGGACTGGGCGGATCACCTGACGACAGTTTTCCCCGAAGCGCGCGTCAAGAAGTTCATCGAGATGCGCGGTGCGGATGGCGGCCCGTGGCGTCGGCTCTGCGCGCTTCCCGCGCTTTGGGTCGGCCTGATCTATGAACAGACCACGCTGGATGCGGCCTGGGACCTGTGCCGCGGCTGGTCGGCCGAGCAGCGCGAAGGTCTGCGCGTTGCTGCCTCGCGCGACGGGTTGCAGGGCGAATTCGACGGGCTGCGCCTGCATGACATCGCCCGCGAAGTGCTGGAGATCGCCGAACACGGGCTCAAACTGCGCGCCCGCGCCGGCGCAGGCGGGCTGGTCCCGGACGAGACGCATTTCCTGAACGCGCTCAAGGAAAGCGTCGATTCGGGCAAGACGCCTGCAGATGAGCTGCTGGAAAAATATCGTGGCGCTTGGAATGCGGACATCAGCCGGGTCTACGGCGAATATTCCTATTGATGTAGACGGATCGGCCCTGACCGCATCTTCGGTCAGGGCCGATTTCTCAGCAATCTTCGCTTTTGTCGACAAGGCCCGGCTTGCTGCGGTCCTCGCACATGGCGCTGCTGGGCTTGGCTCCACCTGGCTTGGCCGGCCAATCCTTTTTTCTGTCAGGGTCCGCATCCAGGAATTCATCGGGTGAATGCGGTGTCCCGTCATGCTTGCCCTGGCCATTTTCGCGCGGGGGATCGGTGGCGGGATTGTCTTTCGCGGTGGGCTGTTCTCGGGTCATTGATAAGTCCTCCTGGAAAGCAAACGGTCGGAGGGGGTGCTTGTTCCAAGCACGCGCCACGCCCGATACCCCTCCGCATGCGCGAAAGGATATCGCCGCTGCGACCGGGCGGTTCCGAACCGCCCGCAACTGCAATCAGTTCGACAGTTCGCGCGGTTCCTTGCGACCCTGCATGAACTGGTCGAATTCGGCCTTGTCCTTCGCCTCGCGCAGCTTCTGCAGGAAGTCGAGAAACTCGCGATGCTCGTCCTCGAGCCGTTTCAGGGTTTCGTCGCGATAGGCGTCGAATGCGGCGTTTCCGGTTGGGGCCGAAAAGCCCGCATAACCACGCCCGTTGCGGAAGGCATGACGTTCATGGCGGTGACGGCAAGAAAACATGCGTTTGCTCCAGATCATGTAACCAAGGATTGCCAGGCCGACGGGCCAGGCGGCGACGAAGCCCAGGATCATCGCCATGATCCAGGCTGCCTTGCCGCGTTCGTCCAGCCAGTCCCGGATGCCGGCTAGGGCCGAGCCGATCCGCTCCATGACGGACGAACGCGGGGCGGTGGTGGTGTTCATAGACGGTCCCTTTCAATGTGAATGTTAATCACATTTACATAAATGGAAGTGCAGCGGACCGGCTTCAAGATCATTGCAACAAAAAATCAGTTGGTGATGACGCCGAGGCCCCGCAGATAGATCAACGTGCCACTTTCCAGCATATCCGCAGGCGAGATGGGCGAACGCCCACCCGGCTTGCCGCGACTGAAGAGTTCGACCACACCATGGCTCAGGGCCCAGATGTGATCGGCCGCCATGCCTGCGGGCGGACGGGCATTGGTGGGAACATGCCGGAACAGTTCCTCGGCTGCACTGACCAGCGTGCCTCGCGCACGATCAGCGGCCTGGGTCAGACCCGAATTTCCGGTGATCGAGATACCCGATTCGAACATCGCGATATAGAAACCGCGCCGCTCGGCCGCGAAGGCCAGGTAAGCCTGACCCATGCCCAGAAAGGCCGCAAGAGGCGTGCGACCCAGCGCCAGCGCCGCGCCCAGCCGATCGGCAAATTCCTCGAACCCCTGTCTTGCGATTTCTTCGATCAACTCGTCCCGGCCCGAAAAATGCCGGTAGGGCGCAGCCGCACTGACCCCGACAAGGCGCGCGGCCTCGGCAAGGGTGAAGCCTTGCGGCCCCTTTTCCTCGATCAGGCGAACGGTCGCCTCGACGAGCGCCTGACGCAGGTTGCCATGGTGGTAGGATTCGCGGACCACATTCCGGCCCTTACATGCCTTCGCCGAAATAATCCCCGACGAGGGCTGTCAACGCCTCGGCCAATTCGCCGGCCTGCGCGCCCCGCGTCGTGACGCGGATCATGCTGCCACGCGGGGCAGTCAGCATCAAAAGACCCATGATCGAATCGCCTGAAACGCTCATCCCGTCTTTCTCGACGGTGGCCTGGGCGTCGAATTTCTCGACGGTCTCGACGAATTTGGCACTGGCCCGCGCATGCAGGCCCTTTTCGTTGATGATGGTCAGTTCGCGGGTGACTGACCCGTTTCTCATGTCGTTCATGAAACTGCGCGGTTCGGCACGGGAATGATATCGGCGGGCAGGACGTCGTAGCTGTTGATGTATTTCCGCCCGGCATCCTTGGCCAGTGTGACCGCATCGGCCACCGGCAGCTTTCGCGACTTTGCCAGTTTCACAAGCATCGGCAGGTTCGCGCCGTACAGAATCGAGCGATTGCGTGCATGACAGGCCAGAAGCGACAGGTTCGATGGCGATCCACCGAACAGATCGGTTACCACAACCACACCATCGCCGGTATCGACGGAATCGGCTGCGGCGCAGATTTCGGCCTGCTTTTCACCGCGGTCATGATTCTCTTCGATTGTAACGGCCCGAATTCCCGATTGTGGCCCAACCACGTGTTCGACTGCCGAGAGATATTCCCTAGCGAGCCCCCCATGCGCCACGATGACAATTCCGATCAAGTTTCCCACCACGAAAGGTCTGCCGTCAAATGGACGCGGACACCGCGAGAGGTCCTGACATAGAACCGTCATCTGCAGGTGCCGGCGCCTTTTCACGGCGTTCAAGTTCCCTGTGTCTAATTGACACTTGCCAGCCGGCTTTCGCAAGCGCGTCTGCCATAATTTCCGCCAATGTGACGGATCGATGTTGCCCCCCTGTACATCCGAATCCGATGACGAGATGGGCCTTACCTTCTTCTAGATGGGCGGGAAGCGCGAAAAGCACAAGATCCCTTACCTTGTCGAAGAATTCCGCGAACCGGGTATCGGACGCAACGTAATCCTGTACGGCGCGATCGCGCCCATCCAGCGGGCGCAGCTTCGGTTCCCAATGCGGATTGGACAGGAAGCGGCAGTCGAACATCATGTCGACCCCACGCGGAACCCCACGTTTATATGAGAAAGATTGGACCGAAACGGTCAGCCGCCTGCCCGGCTCGACATCGAACCAGCGCGCCAACTCGGCCTTCAGGTCATGGGGCGACAGCTCGGACGTATCGACCAGCACATCGGCCCTTGCCCGCACGGCAGACAGCATGTCGCCTTCGGTCAGGATCGCATCCAGCGGCGCGCCCTCGCTGCGCAGCGGATGGCGCCGCCGAGTTTCATTGAACCGTCGCAAAAGCTGCTCGGTGCTGCAATCCAGATACAGCACCTCGGGTTCGTAATCCGGCAGTCTTGTCAGACGATCAATTAGTTCAATCAGGTTTGTCGCCGAGAAGTCACGATTCCTGATATCCAGCCCCAGGGCCAGCGGCACCCCTCTCGCCGGCCCGTCCAGGAGCCGCGGCACGAGGGAAAGCGGAAGGTTGTCGATTGCCTCGTAGCCCAGATCCTCGAGCACGTTGATCGCCGTCGAACGCCCCGCCCCCGACGGGCCGGTAACCAGCACCACGCGCTGGGTTTGATCGCCTGATGTTTCGTTCTTCGTCATGCGCTTTCGGAAAGCCTACGAGTCAGAATGAGTGCGGAGCGGAAATTGGGCTCAAGTCTCGTCCTGATCCCAACGGCCCGCAACAAGATATTGCAGCAATGCGGGCGCAAGATGCGCCCGTCCGCCCCCCAGCACAAGAGGCAGGCAGATACCGAGCAGCTCAACCTTGCGGTGCGGTGGCAATCGGGCCGGTTCGGGTTGGTCCAGATCGACCGCCAGCACCAGGCCGACCGGCCCGACCGGTTCGGCATTGAGTATCCCGACGCCCCGAGCCTCGATCCGGCCACGGATCGGCGCCGGGCAGTCCGCAACCAGACGCGCATTCTCGACGGCAAGGCTCGTCCGATCATCCGAGACCAGCCCGCATCCCATCGCCATGAGCTGAAGCGCGAGGCTCGACTTACCCGATCCGGAGCCGCCAAGAATCAGCAGCGCCCTGTCACCCAAGGCGACGCAGGAGGCATGGACGATCACAAGCGACTCCCCGCCCACACTTGAAACTTCCTTCTCATCCTGATGAAAATCCCGCGCTTCTCTTTCAAAACTGTTCCGGATCGCGGAAATGTTGGCGCGAACACTGTCTGGTTGCGCTAAACCTGACCCGTTCTGCGGTTCCGTCATCCTGCTGCCATGATATAGCACTCGTGAAGACCCGTTACAGGGTCAGACGATCATCAGGAGCTTTCAGGACATGTCCGAACCGCGCGTTAATCCGAACTGCCGTCTCGAAGATCAGGGGATCACCGGCCTCGGCAACGTCTATTACAACCTGATCGAACCTGCCCTGATGAACGCGGCCATTGCGCGCGGCGAAGGCAAGCTTGGCCAGGGCGGCACCTTCCTCGTGTCGACCGGCGCGCATACCGGCCGCTCGCCCAAGGACAAGTTCGTTGTCCGCACCCCCGCAGTCGAAGATTCGATCTGGTGGGAGAACAACAAGCCGATGTCCCCCGAGGCCTTCGACCTGCTTCATGCCGACATGCTCGAGCACATGAAGGGCAAGGACTATTTCGTCCAGGACCTGTTCGGCGGCGCTGACGCGGCGCTGCGCCTCGACGTCCGCGTCGTGACCGAGCTGGCCTGGCACAACCTTTTCATCCGCCACCTGCTGCGCCGTCCCGAGGCGTCGGAACTGGCAAGCTTCGTGCCCGAATTCACCATCATCAACTGCCCCAGCTTCAAGGCCGACCCGGCCCGCCACGGCTGCCGCAGCGAGACCGTGATCGCGCTCAACTTCGACAAGAAGCTGATCCTGATCGGCAACACCGCCTATGCCGGCGAAAACAAGAAATCGGTCTTCACGCTTTTGAACTACATCCTGCCGGAAAAAGGCGTGATGCCGATGCATTGCTCGGCCAACCACGCCATCGGCAATCCCGATGACAGCGCGATCTTCTTCGGCCTGTCGGGCACCGGCAAGACCACGCTCTCGGCCGATCCCTCGCGCACGCTGATCGGCGATGACGAGCATGGCTGGTCGGATCACGGCATCTTCAACTTCGAAGGTGGCTGCTACGCGAAAACGATCAACCTCTCGGCCGAGGCTGAGCCGGAGATCTACGCGACCTGCTCGAAATTCGGCACCGTGATCGAGAACATGGTCTTTGACGAGGACACGCTGGAGCTGGACTTCAACGACAACTCGATCACCGACAACATGCGCTGCGCCTACCCGCTCGAGCAGATCTCGAACGCGTCCGAGACCTCGCTGGGCGGCATGCCGAAAAACGTGATCATGCTGACCTGCGACGCTTACGGCGTCCTGCCGCCGATCGCGCGCCTGACCCCGGCCCAGGCCATGTATCACTTCCTGTCGGGCTTCACCTCGAAGACTCCGGGAACCGAGGTGGGGGTTGTCGAGCCAACCCCCACCTTCTCGACCTGCTTCGGCGCCCCCTTCATGCCACGGCGCCCGGAAGTCTATGGCAAGCTCCTGCAGGAAAAGATCAACTCGACCGGCGCGCATTGCTGGCTGGTCAATACCGGCTGGACCGGCGGCGCCTTCGGGACCGGCAAGCGCATGCCGATCAAGGCCACGCGCGCGCTTCTGACTGCCGCGCTGGACGGATCGCTGAACGACGTGCAGTTCCGCAAGGACCCGAATTTCGGCTTCGAGGTTCCGGTTTCGGTTCCGGGCGTCGAGGACAAACTGCTTGACCCGCGCCAGACCTGGGAAGATGCCGAGGCTTATGACGCGCAGGCGGCCAAGCTTGTCGCCATGTTCAGCGACAACTTCGCCCAATACGCCGACAAGATCGACGACGACGTTCGCGCAGCCGCAATCGGCTGATCGCACGGATTGCGGGGCCTTGCCCCCCGCAATCCCAACCGTTCCAGGATCTGACATGAAAACGGGCCGTCCGAATGGGCGGCCCGACTTTTCCTGTTCAGCAGCTTTTGCAAAGCTTCAGCTGCTTCGGCGCACCCGCCGGCGTTTCTGTGCGCGCTTGATCTCGGCCAGGCGTGATTGCGTCGCGCGCTTGCGGATCGGCCCCTTGCTGCGACGGGAACCACCTTGGGGCAGTGCCTTGCCTTCGACCTCAAGCAGTTCCAGCATCAGCCCACCGGTCAATGGAACCGCCTCGGACAGGCGCACGGTAACGCGCTGGCCGATGCCGATCTCCAGCCCGGTTTCCGAACCCAGCAGCACCTGTGCATCGGGGTCATAGTGGAAATATTCCCGCCCGATTTCGCGGATCGGCAGAAGCCCGTCGGCCCCGGTTTCATCAAGCCGGATGAAGGCACCGAACTTTTGGACGCCACTGACCCTTCCGGCAAACTCGGCACCCACGCGATCTGACAGATAGGCTGCCAGATAGCGGTCAGTGGTATCCCGCTCTGCCGCCATTGAGCGCCGCTCGGTATCCGAGATCTGCTTTGCCGTCTCGCTAAGATTGTCCACATCCCATTGCGACAGCCCGTCATCGCCCCATTTGTGTCCCATGATCAGGGCGCGGTGCACGACCAGATCGGAATAGCGGCGGATGGGCGAGGTGAAATGCGCGTATGACCGGAGCGCCAAGCCGAAATGGCCGTAATTCTCGGGGTGGTAATAGGCCTGCTGCATCGACCGCAGCGCGGTCATGTTGATCAGTTCGTCGAAATCCGACCCCTCCGCCTGTTCCAGCAGCCGGTTCAGGTGCCGGGTCTGCAGCACCTGCCCCTTGGCAAGCGTAAAGCCCGAGGCCTCGGCCACTTCGCGCAGCGCATCAAGCTTTTCGACCGTCGGTTCTTCATGGACGCGGTAGAGAAGCGGGCGGCGCAGGCGTTCGAGTTCCTCGGCGGCGGCAACGTTGGCCAGCACCATGAACTCTTCGATCAGCTTGTGGGCATCGTAACGCTCGCGGAAATTCACCGACTTGACCCGACCGTCAGCGGTCAGGATGATCCGGCGCTCGGGCAGATCCAGTTCAAGCGGCTGGCGACGGGCGCGGGCGGATTTGAGAAGCCCGTAAGCATGCCAGAGCGGCTTGATGACCGAATCCATCAAGGGCGCGGTCTGGTCATCAGGGCTGCCATCGGCACCCGCCTGCGCCTGTTCATAGCTGAGGCTGGCCTGCGAATGCATCATGCCCCGGTGGAACGTATGGCTGACCTTGTTGCCTTCGGCATCAAGTCGCATGCGCACGGCGATGACCGGGCGATCCACGCCTTCATGCAGCGAACAGAGATCTCCCGACAGGATATCAGGGAGCATCGGCACGACCCGATCCGGGAAATAGGTCGAGTTGCCGCGCTTTCTCGCCTCGCGGTCCAGTGCCGAATTCGGGCGGACGTAATGGGCGACATCGGCAATCGCGACCCAGACTGCCGCGCCGCCATCCTCGAGAATTTCTGCCGCCACCGCATCGTCATGGTCGCGCGCATCCGACGGGTCGATCGTGACCAGAGGAAGGTGGCGCAGATCTTCGCGCCCCTTCATCGTCGCCGGCTTCGCGGCATCGGCCTCGGCCACGACTTCGTCAGGGAAGTCGTCGGGAATGCCGTGCTGATGGATGGCGATCAGACTGACCGCGCGCGGCGCCGACGGATCGCCCAGCCTTTCGAGAACGCGGGCAATCGGCAGGCCAAGACGGCCGCGCGGGCCGATCTGCTCCGCCTCGACCAGCTCGCCATTCTGGGCCCCGTGCACCTCATGCGCCGGAACCTGCCATTCCTTGTCCGAACCCTTGTCGATCGGCAGGATGCGCCCGCCCGCATCGGGCTTTCCGGAATCGCGGCGGAAGATGCCGACGATCTTGTGCTGGGTCGTTCCGATGCGGCGGATCAGGCGGGCCTGATACTGGTGATCGTCATTTTGGACCTCGATCAGGCGGGCAAGGATGCGCTCGCCCGGTGCCGTCGCCGGATCGGATTTCAGCGGCGCGTAAAGAATGCGCGGCATCGGCCCATCGCCCTGCCATTCCATCGGCTTGGCGAAGATATCGCCGTCCTTGTCGGGCGGCAGTAGCTGGATGACAGTGACGGGCGGCAGGCGCTCGGCATCATGGTAGTGGCGCCGGCGACGTTCCAGCAGCCCTTCCGCCTCAAGCTCCTTCAACAGGCGCTTGAGCTCAATCCGGGCAGCGCCCTTGATGCCAAAGGCCTTTGCAATGTCGCGTTTCGCGGTGGCGTCCGGATGCGCGTGCACCCAGTCGAGAATCTCTTGTCGGGAAGGTAGCTGTGCCATGCGGCCAAGCTATCACGCCGCCAGAGTGTGCGGCAGAGGCAAAATCAGCGCTCAGGTTCCGGCCGGAAGCCGCACGAATGCAATGCATTCCCGCACGATCGGATCGGCTTCGGCCCCTGCCGCGATATGGTCGGCGAGGTCCTGCCGCATGCGCGGCGACCAGAAAGCATTGATATGTTCTGCCACCGCCTTTGCCGGCGCCTGATTGGGCTGGCTGCGGAAGAAATCCGCCATCTGGCCAGCCATGCGAATGAGCTTGTCGGAACTATGGGACATCTTGGCCTCGGCTTCCGGCGATGCGCCGGGGGTGGGTGTAAAGATCGAAGCTCTCGCCTCTGGCGCGGGCGATAAGCGTAATTCCGGCGCGCTCTGCCCAGGACAATGCAAGTGCTGTCGGGGCGCTGGCTCCGATGAGGATGGGGGCGCCGATGCGCGCCGCCTTCTGGACCAGATCGACCGACAGGCGCGATGACATGACGATCGCCCCCTGCCCCGAAGCGACCCCGCCGCGCGCCAAGGCCCCCGCCAGCTTGTCGAGCGCATTGTGGCGCCCCACATCCTCGCGCACGGTCGCGGATCGGCCGTCCCAGAATGCCGCGCCATGGATCGCAGGCGTTTCGGACCGCAGGACCTGGCCCGCGGCAAGCGCATCCATCGCCCGTATCACCGATTGCGGTGGCATGTCCCATTCCGAGGAAACCTGCAACACCGGGGGCAAGGCCGCCGCGATGCTGTCCACCCCGCAAAGCCCGCAGCCGACTGGCCCGACCATGCTGCGACGGCGCTCGGCAAGACCGGCGGCAAGGCCCGGTCGCAACCAGAGCCGGGCCTCACGCGCGGGAAATCCGTCTGTCTCGACCTCGGCTTCTTCGAAGTCGGTCACGTCTTCGGGCGTTGCGATCAGCCCCTCGGTCAGCGCGAAGCCGATGGCGAAATCGTGCAAATCCGAAGGCGTCGCCATCAAAACCGCCTGCGACATGCCGTCGATGACGATCGCGACGGGACATTCCCGCGGGCTGGGTGGCGGGTCTGCCGAAAGCCAGCCGCCATCCCAGCGGAGCGGGCCAGGATACTGGTCCTTCATGCCATTGTCACTCGGCGGCGGCGGGCAGGATGCGGCGGGAAAGTTCGGAATGGCTGCGATACTCCTCTTGCCAGTCCGAAGGGCCGTTCGAAGGGCTGACCTGCACGGCCGTCACCTTGAATTCAGGGCAGTTCGTGGCCCAGTCGGAATTGTCCGTGGTCACCACATTGGCCTGAGTCGCCGGGTGATGGAAGGTGGTATAGACCACGCCCGGCGCGACCCGTTCCGTCAGCAGCGCCCGAAGCGATGTCGCCCCCGAACGTGATGCCACGCGCACCCAGTCCCCGTCCCGCACGCCACGGTTCTCCGCATCCGAGGGGTGGATTTCCAGAATGTCCTCGGGGTGCCAGGCGACGTTGTCCGTGCGCCGGGTCTGCGCGCCCACATTGTATTGCGACAGGATGCGCCCGGTCGTCAGCAACAGCGGGAATCGGGCTCCGGTGCGCTCTTCGGTGGCCACGTATTCGGTATGGATGAAATGTCCCTTGCCGCGCACGAAGCCGTCGACATGCATCAGCGGAGTGCCCAGCGGCGCCGCCTCGTTGCAGGGCCATTGCACCGAGCCTTCGCGATCGAGCAGATCATAGCTCACGCCGGCGAAGCTGGGCGTCGTCAGGGCGATCTCGGCCATGATCTCGCGCGGGTGGTCATAGCCCCAGTTGCCGCCAAGCCGATTGGCCAGCATCTGGGTGATCTGCCAATCCTCATAGCCGTTCTTGGGCGTCATCGCACGGCGAACCATGTTGATGCGGCGCTCGGCATTGGTGAAGGTGCCGTCCTTTTCAAGGAAGCTCGACCCCGGCAGGAAGACATGGGCGTAGTTCGAGGTCTCGTTCAGGAACAGGTCCTGCACGATCACGATGTCCATCGCCGAGAGCGCCGAGGTGACGTGCCGCGTGTCCGGGTCGGACTGAACGATATCCTCGCCCTGGCAATAGAGCCCGCGGAACCGGCCGGCCAATGCCTCATCGAACATGTTCGGGATGCGCAGGCCCGGCTCGGAAGACAGGGGCACACCCCAGACACGTTCATAAAGTTCGCGCGTGGCATCGTCCGAAACGTGGCGATATCCCGGATATTCATGCGGGAAGGAACCCATGTCGCAGGAACCCTGCACGTTGTTCTGGCCCCGCAGCGGGTTCACGCCGGTTCCCGGCACGCCGATATTGCCGGTCATCATCGCAAGGTTCGCGATTGCCATGACAGTGGTCGAGCCTTGCGAATGCTCGGTCACCCCGAGGCCGTAATAGATACTGGCACGCGGTGCGGCCGCATAGGCGCGGGCGGCAGCGCGAATGCGGTCGGCCGGCACCTTCGAGAGCTTCTCGACCTCTTCCGGGGAATGGCGCGGGTCCAGCAGGAACTCGGAATAGGCGAGGAACTCGTCCCAATCGCAGCGCTCGCGGATGAACGCCTCGTCATAGAGCTTCTCGGCCACGATGACATGGGCGATGGCGGTCAGAACGGCGACGTTCGTGCCCGGCCGCAGTGGCAGGTGCAGGCCCTCGCCCATGTGTGGCGTTTTCAGAAGGTCGATCTCGCGCGGGTCAAGGACGATCAGCCCCGCCCCCTCGCGCAGCCGCTTGCGCAGGCGGCTGGCAAAGACCGGGTGCCCGTCGGTCGGGTTCGCCCCGATCACCAGCGCAAGGTCGGTATCCTCGACCGAGTCGAAATCATGCGTCCCCGCCGAGGTGCCGAAGGTCGTGCGCAGCCCGTAACCCGTTGGCGAATGACAGACGCGCGCACAGGTATCGGTGTTGTTCGTGTGCAGAACGGCACGGGCCAGCTTCTGCACGAGATAGGTTTCCTCGTTCGTGCAGCGCGACGAGGTGATGACCCCGACGGAATCGCGACCGTGCTCGGCCTGCGCCTTCATCATGCGCTCGGCAGCGAAGTCCAGCGCCTCGTCCCAGCTCACGACCCGCCAGGGATCGGTGATGTTTTGGCGGACCATCGGGTTAAGCTGACGGTCCTGATGCGTGGCGTAACCCCAGGCAAAGCGGCCCTTGACGCAGCTATGGCCCCGGTTGGCCTTGCCGTCTTTCGACGGCACCATGCGCACGACCTCCTCGCCGCGCATATGCGCATCGAACGAACATCCGACCCCGCAATAGGCGCAGGTCGTCTTGACGATCCGTTCAGGCGTGCCGATCTCGATCACCTTGTTCTCGATCAGGGTCGCGGTCGGGCAGACCTGCACGCAAGCCCCGCAACTGACGCAATCGGAGCTGAGGAAGCTGTCCGATTCCATCCCGGCCGAGACGCGGCTGTCGAAGCCCCGCCCCTCGATGGTCAGCGCGAAAGTGCCCTGCACTTCTTCGCAAGCCCGCACGCAGCGCGAGCAGACGATGCATTTCGCCGGATCGAAGGTGAAATAGGGGTTCGACTGGTCCTTGGGCCGATATTCCGGGTTCGGGCCCTCGGCATCGCGGCGGGCGAAATGGTTCGCGCCCGGCTCATAGCGGACCTCGCGCAGGCCCACGGCGCCGGCCATGTCCTGCAATTCGCAATCGCCATTGGCGGCGCAGGTCAGGCAGTCCAGCGGGTGGTCCGAGATGTAAAGCTCCATCACGCCCTTGCGGATCCGGGCGACATCCTCGGTCTGGGTGTGGACGACCATGCCCTCGGCCACGGGCGTCGTGCAAGAGGCTGGCGTGCCGCGCATGCCGTCGATCTGCACGACGCAAAGCCGGCAGGAACCGAAGGCCGTGACATGATCGGTCGCGCAAAGCTTCGGAACCGTGATCCCGGCGACCGCCGCCGCGCGCATGACGCTGGTGCCCGCCGGAACGCTGACGGCGATGCCGTCCACCAGCAGGTTCACGGTGACGTCGGATTTCGCGGCAGGTGTGCCGAAATCGCGATCGGGAATGATGAAATCCTTCATTCTGCGGCCTCCTTGCGGGGCGTGCCCCGCCCGCTGAATTCTTCTGGGAAATGGGTCAAGGCGGACAGGACGGGGAATGGCGCGAAGCCCCCCAGCGCGCAAAGCGAGCCCCATTTCATCGTGTTGCAAAGATCCTTGAGGATCGGGACGCCCTCGTCATCGCCAGCGGCAATTCGGTCGATCGTCTCGACGCCCCGGACCGAGCCGATCCGGCAGGGCGTGCATTTCCCGCAGCTTTCCACCGCGCAGAATTCCATCGCGAACCGGGCAAGCTTCAGCATGTCGGCGCTGTCATCGAAGACGGTGATACCGGCATGGCCCAAGAGCCCCTCGCGCCCGGCAAGTTCCTCATATCCGAAGGGCACGTCGAAATCCTTGGCCGGGATATAGGCCCCCAGAGGCCCGCCGACCTGCGCCGCCTTGACCGGCCGCCCCGAGGCCGAGCCACCACCAATCTCGTTGATGATCTGGCCCAGCGTCAGGCCGAAGGCTGCTTCGAACAGCCCGCCATGCTTGACGTTGCCCGCGATCTGGATCGGGATCGTCCCCTTCGAACGACCTATGCCCAGCCTCGCATATTCCGCCCCGCCATGCGCCATGATCCAAGGGATCGTTCCCAGCGAGATCAGGTTGTTGACGACCGTGGGCTTGCCCAGAAAACCCTCCAGCGCCGGGATCGGGGGCTTGGCGCGGACCGTGCCGCGCTTGCCTTCAAGGCTGTTCAGAAGGCTAGTTTCCTCGCCACAGACATAGGCCCCGGCGCCGACGCGGACCTCCATGTCGAAGGCATAGCCAGAGCCAAGCACCGAGGCACCCAGAATCCCCGCTTCACGCGCCAGGTCGATCGCGGCTTCGGTGATGCGGATCGCATCGGGATATTCGCTGCGGATATAGCAATAGCCGCGCGTCGCCCCGACCGCGATGCCGGCGATCGCCATGCCCTCGATCAGGGTCAGTGGATCGCCTTCCATCAGCATGCGGTCGGCAAAGCTGCCGCTGTCGCCCTCATCGGCATTGCAAACGATATATTTCTGATCAGCCTTCGCGCCCGCGACGGTCTTCCACTTGATGCCGGTCGGGAAACCCGCGCCACCACGGCCGCGCAGACCGGATTGGGTTACTTCCTCGACGATGGCTTCGGGCCCCATCCCGATGGCACGACGCAATCCAACCAGCCCGCCATTCGCCTCATATTCCAACACTGACAGCGGGTCGATCACGCCGACGCGTTCAAAGGTCAGCCGCTTCTGCGCCTTCATCCAGGGCAGTTCGTCAACCGGCCCCAAGGCAAGCGCATGATCCGACCCGTCGCGGATCGCACTGATCAGCCCGGCCACGTCGTCGACCTCGACCGGCCCATAGCCATGACGAACACCGTCACGCTCGACCTCGACCAGCGGTTCCAGCCAGATCATGCCCCGCGTACCGTTCCGCGTGACTTCGAATTCCTGCGCAAGGGCTTCGGCAACCTCATCGGCACCAAGGGCCTTGGCCGCAGCATCAAGTGGAACCCAGATCCTCATGCCCCCGCCTCCGTCACCAGCCTCTGGACCTTCGCAAAACTGGCGCGCCCCACCAGCCTGTCGCCCATCTGCGCGGACGGTCCGCAGGCGCAAAGCCCAAGGCAGAAGACCGGTTCAAGCGTCAGCCGCCCGTCAGGAGTCGTTTCGTGGAAATCGATCCCCAACGCTGCGCGGACCTGTTCGGCCAAGGCATCAGCCCCCATCGACTGGCAGGCCTCGGCCCGGCACAGGCGCAGCACATGCCGTCCCGAAGGATGGTCGCGGAAATCATGGTAGAAGCTGACCACGCCATGCACCTCGGCGCGGGTCAGACTCAGTGCGGCGGCGATGACGGGCTGCGCCTCTTCGGGGACATATCCCCATTCCGACTGAATATCGTGCAGGATCGGCAGCAGCGGTCCTTCGCGATCCTTGTGGCAGTCGATGATCGCGGAAAGGCGTGCTGAAAAATCAGCGGAAATCGCACTTGTCGTCATAGCTGGGTCGATCCGGGCTCTATTCTATCGAAACCAGTTTAAAACCCGGCAATAGCCATAACAATCACGATGTCCCGTCTATTGATTGAACTCTTCTATCAATTCGACCGTTTTCAGCAACGCCTCGACCAGCGGAGGATGCGGCTCGCTGCGCCCTGTCACCAGGCCCACCAGATGCCCCTCGCCGGCGAGGTCATGTGCTGCGACCCCCTGAGGCAAGGGCAGCGCGCGGGCGACGCTGCGCGGCAGGATCGCGGCCCAGTCGCCGGTCACGACATGCGACAGGATCGCCAGCATCGAGGTCGATTCGACCCGCGGCATGGCCTCGGATCCGGCATCCAGCAGGTGCCGGGTCACGATGCGGCGGTTCTGCATATCGGGCGTCAGCAGGCAAAGCGGCAGGGCCGCCGCGTCGGACCAGCCGACTGGGCCCGGCATCTCGCCCCGCGCGATCAGGCAATAGGTTTCGCGATACAGGGGCTGGCTATGCACCCGGCCCAACGGCTCGCTGTCGAGATAGGTGACGCCGGCATCCAGCTCCAGCGCCTCGATCTGGTCGCGGATCTCATCCGAGGAGCGCGACAGGATCGAGACCCGTGCATTGGGATGGCGACGCAGGAAAGGTCCGGTGAGTTCGGCGACGCGCGGCATGGCGGTCGGAATCACGCCCAGGCGCAGAAGCCCGGTGACACCCTTGCGACTGGCCTGCATCTCGGCCTGCATGGTGCGCGCGTCGCCGACGATGCGCCGGGCCCAGACCAGGACGCGCTCGCCTTCCGGGGTCAGTCCCTGATAGCGCGAGCCGCGCCGGACAAGCTGCACGCCCAACTGGTCCTCGAGGGACTTGATGGCGGATGACAATGTCGGCTGGGTAATTCCAAGCGCTTCGGCCGCGCGGCCGAAATGGGCCTCGCGCGCCAAAACCATGAACATGGACAGCTTGTCGATCACAAGATGCCCTCCTCCCGGCACTCGCGCTCAGAGATCGCCGGCAGAACGGGAAGTCCGGGAGCAAAGCCCCCGGCCCCACGGATCAGACGATCTCGACGGCGTATTTCTCGATCACGGTATTGGCCAGCAGACCTTCGCACATCCGGGCGACTTCGGCCTTGGCGGCCTCGGCATCGGCCGAGACCAGATCAAGTTCGATCACCTTGCCCTGACGCACGCCTTCGACACCCTGAAAACCGAGACCGCCAAGGGCATGACGGATCGCCTCGCCCTGGGGGTCAAGAACGCCATCCTTGAGCATGATGGTGACACGGGCTTTCATCGGCAGGCCTTTCAGTTGATCAGGGTAGGCTTGGACAGGCTGGTCGTGTTGGCGGGCATGAGCCCCAGCCGACGCGCCACCTCGGTATAGGCATCGGTCAGGCTGCCAAGATCGCGGCGGAACACGTCCTTGTCGAGCTTCTGCCCGGTCTTGACGTCCCACAGCCGGCAGCTGTCGGGACTGATCTCGTCTGCGACGACAAGACGCATGAAATCACCGTCCCAGATGCGGCCGATCTCGATCTTGAAGTCGATCAGCTTGATACCCGCGCCGAAGAACACGCCCGACAGGAAGTCGTTCACCCGCAGCGCGAGGCTGACGATATCGTCGAGATCCTGCTGCGAGGCCCAGCCGAAGGCGATGATGTATTCTTCCGACACGAAGGGGTCGCCCAGCTCATCGTTCTTGAAGCTGTACTCGACGATCGGGCGCGGCAGGGCAGTGCCCTCTTCCATGCCCAGACGCTTGGCGATCGAACCGGCGGCGAAGTTGCGCACGATCACTTCCAGCGGAATGATCTCGACCTGGCGGACGAGCTGCTCGCGCATGTTGATGCGACGGATGAAGTGGTTCGGCACGCCGATATTGGTCAGGCCGGTCATGAAGAACTCGGACAGGCGGTTGTTCAGGACGCCCTTGCCCTCGATCGTCGCCTTCTTCTGCGCGTTGAAGGCGGTCGCATCATCCTTGAAGTATTGGATCAGCGTGCCCGGCTCGGTGCCTTCGTAAAGGATCTTCGCCTTGCCTTCGTAGATTTTCTTGCGCCTTGGTGCCATGCTGCGCGTCTCCCGTCCGCAAGGTGTGTGATATTCTTCTGGCGCTATAGGGCAGAAACGGGGTCAGGGGCAATACGGGCTTGCGATCCGACCGCGCTCGGGCATACCGTGAAATCATGGTATCGGACATGCGACCGGGAGGCGCCATGACAACTTTCGACGATCGCGAACGGTCTTATGAGGCGAAGTTCGCCCTTGATGCCGAATTGAATTTCAAGGCCGAGGCACGCCGCAACCGTCTTCTTGGCGAATGGGCAGCCGCGCTTTTGGGCAAGACCGGCGATGATGCGCGCTCGTACGCGCTGACGGTCGTGACATCGGATTTCGACGAGCCGGGCGATGAGGATGTGTTTCGCAAGCTGTCAACGGATCTGGCCGAACTTGCCGACGAAGAAACCATCCGCGCCAAGATGATCGAACTGCGGCTGACCGCCCGTGAGCAGATCGTGAAGGAAATCTGACCTTTCGTCTCGCGCAACGCATTGGAAACGCTCCGTTTCAACGGGGCGTTTCTCGTATCAGCGGGCGGCGGCTTCAACCTGCGGATAAAGCCACCACAGGGTAAGCCCCCGAAGAAGGCTCAGGACCATCAGGGCCGCCCAGAGGCCGTGATTGCCGAAAAGCTGCGGCAGAAGCACCAGAACCGGCACATAAAGCGCGACGGAAACCAGCATCGCGTTCCGCATTTCCCGTGTGCGGGTGGCCCCGATGAAGATGCCGTCCAGCATCCAGGCCGCGATGCCCAACACCGGTGCGGCGATCAGCCAGGGTAGATATGCGCGTGCGACCGATCTGACCTCGGGCGCAGTGGTCAGCAGGTCGATGATCGCGGGACCGGCCGTGGCAAACAGGAAAGCCAGCCCGACGGAGCCCCCGACGCCCCATTGTGACGTCAGCCAGGCCGCCCGGCGCAGACGCTCGGGCCGGCGCGCGCCGACCGCCTGCCCGACAAGCGATTCGGCGGCGAAGGCGAACCCGTCCAGCGCGAAGGCGACGATGGACAGGAATTGCAGCAGCACCTGGTTGGCAGCCAGCGTGACATCGCCCTGCCCCGCAGCCAGGAACATGAAGCTGGTAAACGATCCCTGCAGCAGAACCGAACGGATCATGATGTCGCCGTTGACCTGCAAAAGCCGCTTAAGCCGATCCGCCGCAAACAGGCCCGCCACCCGCAGGGCGCCCCGAATCGCGTCGCGGGCAAACCAGAGCCCCAGCGTGATCCCCGACCACTCCGAAATCAGCGTCGCCAGCGCGACCCCGCGCACCGACCAGCCAAGACCAAGAACGAACCACAGGTCGAGCAGCACGTTCAGCCCGTTCATCAGCAGTTGCAGGACCAGCACGCTGCGGGTCCGTTCAAGCGCGATCAGCCACCCCGTCACCGCATAAAGGGCAATCGTGGCGGGCGCGCCCCAGATCCTCAGTTGCAGATATTGGCGGGCGAGGGTCTCGACCCCGTCCGAGGCCGGAGCAAGCCAGAAGGCAAGCCGGAAAAGCGGCGCTTGCAGCACAATGAAACTCAGCCCGGCGAGAATCGCGATCACGAGCGCGCGGAGCAGATGCGCCCCGGTCTCGGCCCCGTCACCGGCGCCATGCGACTGCGCGACAAGTCCCGATGTTCCCATCCGCAGGAAGCCGAAGATCCAGTAGATCGAGGACAGGATCACCGCGCCGATGCCGACCGCGCCGATCGGTGCGGCCTCGCCCATCTGCCCCACGACCCCGGTATCGACCATGCCCAGCAATGGCACGGTCGCATTCGAAATCACGATGGGCAACGCGATCGAAAGGACGCGGCCGCTGGTCAGGGGCCGCGCCGCGTCAGGCTCATGCATTCTGTGGCATCAGGAAATGGCCCGTTGCCTGCGCGAAAAGGCGTGTGCGCTGATCCTGCCATGCCTCGACCTGAACGCTTGCATAGCGCCGCCCCGACCGGACAACGCGCGCGCGGGCATAGGCGTCACGCGGCAGGCCAGAACGCAGGTAATCCACCGTGAAATCAATGGTTTTCGGCAGGCGCGGCAGGCTTTCCGGCACGGCCGCATCAGGGGCGATGCGGCCATGCTCCATGTCTTCCCAGATCGCGCTCCAGGTCAGTTCGACGATCGCCGCAACCTCGAGAAAGGCCGCCGTCACCCCGCCATGGATCGCAGGCAGCATCGGGTTACCGATGAGCTTTTCGTCAAAGGGCAGGATTGCTGTCAACTCGTCCCCGCGCCGATCGAACTGGATGCCCAGCCAGCGGATATAGGGAACGCTGGCGACAAGCGCGTTCAGCGTGCTGTTCCGGCGGGACTTGATCGCCGCCAGGGGTTCGTTGCGATCGACCATGATCAACGCTCGAAGGTAAAGGCCCCGGTGGCCGAGGCCACGGGGCGGGTTTCGTCCTCATCCATCGCCCAGGCCCGGACGAACGCGACCGAGCGGGTGGCGTGATAGCATTCAGCGCGTGCCTTGATGCCCTGAAGCGGCGTTGCCGCGCGCATGTAGTCGATGCGCAGGTCGATGGTCGCGGTGACCCTTGGTCCATCGGGATGGGCCATGACCGCGGCGCCGCAGCAGGTATCCATCAAGGCCGAGATGACACCTCCGTGGATCACGCCGCTGCGCGGATCGCCCACCAGATCGGCGTTCCAGGGCAGCGAGATCACGGCGCCGCCAAGTGTCAGTTCTTCCAGCCTCATCCCAAGCGCCCGCGCATGGGGGATGGCCTCGATGAACTGGCGCGCGATCCTTTGGCGCTGTTCGGTGAAAGTTGCCTCGGACTCGGACATTTGTCTTTCCTGCGGAGGGGTGGTCGGGATGAGGCTTATCTGCCGGGTCAAGATGTCACAAGTCTGCAAGGTTGCAGATAGTTGAGTTTGCACCCGTGCTGGTCTAGTCTCGCGACTATTCTGACAGGTCACAGCATGACAGACAGCGAGTTCATCAGTTTCAAGGAGATGTGCGCGAGATTCGACGTGACCCCGCGCACATTACGCTACTACGAGTATATCGAACTGCTCAGCCCCCGTAAGGAGGGCCGATCGCGCTTCTACGGCGCGCGCGAAATCGCGCGGATGAAGCTGATCCTGCGTGGCCGCCGCTTCGGCTTTTCGCTTGAGGATATCCGGCAGTGGTTGCTGATCTATGGCGAAAAGGGCAGCGAAGAACAGTACAAGGTCTGGATCGACCTTGCCGATCGCCAGCTTGAGGTCCTGACCCAGCAGCGCGACGAAGTGCTCGCCGCGATCGAGGATCTGCGCGACCTGCGCGATGAAACCGCAAGAATTCTCGCCCAGATGGACGAGGACAAGCCGGTCGCACAGCGCTCCTGAGCGGCGACCGAACCATCTCGACTCTCTCGTTTTTTACTCGCCCGGCGCATCTGTTGCCGGGCGTTTTCTTTTCCCGCCGATGGGCGTCAAAACCTCTGACGCCACGTCGCCCCTTACGCGAACGTCAACTTGGCCTATAGTCGACCCGATGCGATTGAAAGCTGGGAGGGCGGCCATGAGCGAGCAGTTGATGACCATCCGCGAAATGTGTGAAGCCTATCAGGTGACGCCGCGGACCCTTCGCTTCTACGAGGCGCGGGAACTGATTTTCCCAGAAAGACGAGGCCAGCACCGGCTATATGGCCGCTCGGATCGGGCGCGTCTGATCCTGATCCTGCGCGGCAAGCGGTTTGGCTTTTCGCTGGAACAGATCCGTCAACTGCTGGAACTTTACGATCCATCCGAACGTAACCTGACACAGACCGAAGCGACTCTGTCGACGGCGCGGGACAGGTTGCAGGACATGGAGCGACAGCAGGCCGAGCTTGCTGCGGCCATCATCGAACTTCGCCAGTTGATCACCCAAGGTGAGGACTGGCTTGCCAGCCTGAAATCAGATTCCCGCCATTCGGCCTGAATCCCTGGAGGACCAATGCCTATCTTTGCTGCCCCCGTGCGTGACATCCAGTTCGTCCTGCACGACTTGCTCGATATCTCCCGTCAGGACGTGCCGGGCTATTCGGATCTGGAAGCCGAATTCACCGAGGCGGTGCTCGAGGCCGCGGGCAAGCTTGCCTCTGAAATCATCGCACCCCTGAATGCGGTTGGCGACCGTCAGGGCTGCCATCTGGAAAATGGCGTGGTGCGGACCCCGGAAGGCTTCAAGGACGCTTTCGAACAGATGCGCGAAGGGGGCTGGACGGCCCTTGATTGCGATCCGGATTTCGGCGGACAGGGCATGCCCTACATCATGAGCCTTGCGACCAACGAGATGTTCGTTGCCGCCAACATGGCCTTCAACATGTATCAGGGCCTGACCCACGGCGCCTATTCGGCGATCCATGTCCACGGCTCGGCCGAGCAGAAGGCGACCTACCTGCCCAAGCTGGTCAACTGCGAATGGACCGGCACGATGAACCTGACCGAGCCCCATGCGGGCACCGATCTGGGCATGCTGCGCACGAAGGCCGAACCACAGGACGACGGAAGCTACCTGATCACGGGCCAGAAGATCTTCATCTCGGCCGGCGATCACGACCTTGCCGAAAACATCATCCACCTCGTCCTTGCCAAGGCACCTGGCGGCGGCGAGGGGACCAAGGGCATCTCGCTGTTCATCGTTCCGAAATTCCTCGTGAACGCGGATGGCTCGCTGGGCGAGCGAAATGGCGTCAGCGTCGGAAATATCGAAGAAAAGATGGGCATCCACGGCAACTCGACCTGCGTCATGAACTATGACGGGGCGAAAGGCTGGCTGCTGGGCGACCTTCACAAAGGCATGCGCGCCATGTTCACGATGATGAACGAGGCGCGGATCGGCGTGGGCCTGCAAGGCTATGCCGTCGCCGAAGCCGCCTATCAGAACGCGGTCGCCTATGCCCGCGACCGGGTTCAGGGCCGTGCCGTGACCGGCGCCGAAAACCCCACCGGCCCGGCCGATCCGCTGATCGTCCATCCCGACATCCGCCGCAACCTGATGGAGCAGAAGAGCTTCGTCGAAGGCGCGCGCGCTCTGGCCGCCTGGAGCGCATATCTGGTCGACCGCAGCCACCGGCTGGACGACGCCGCGGCCGAAGGGCTGGTTTCACTGCTGACCCCCGTGGTCAAGGGCTTCCTGACCGACATGGGCTTTGCGTCGACAGTCCAGGCGCAGCAGGTCTATGGCGGGCATGGCTATATCGAGGAACATGGCATGTCGCAGTTCGTCCGCGACGCCCGGATCACGATGATTTACGAAGGCGCGAACGGTGTACAGGCGCTTGACCTGGTCGGGCGCAAGCTGGCGGCCGAGGGCGGCAAGCCGATGATGGCCTTCTTCGAAGAGATCAAGCAGACCATCAAGCAACACGAGGACGATGCCGATCTCAAGGCAAGCTTCCTTGACCCGCTGAAGGCCGCCTCGAAGGACCTGCAGGCGGCGGTGATGTTCTTCATGGAACAGGGCATGAAGAACCCGAATGCCGCGTTGGCCGGATCATATGACTTCATGCACCTGTTCGGCCATGTCGCACTGGGTCTGATGTGGACCCGCATGGCGGCGGCGGCGCGCAAGGCGCTGGCAGACGGCACCTCGGATCGCGAATACTACGAAAGCAAGATCGCGACCGGGCGGTTCTACATGACCCGGCAACTGCCCTTGACCGCAGCGCATCTTGGGCGGGTCCGAACCGGCGCCGATCCGGTCATGGCGCTGGCGGAAGATCAGTTCTGATGCCGCATCCGGAATCCACCAGTCTTCCTGACGGATTCCGGACGATCAGAATTGCGCACCCCGGGAAACGGGCTTGCCTGAGGGACAAAAAGTTCCGGCGCCCGGGGCGCGCACTGCCTTCCTAGATGCGAAGCGGCTGCGGCCCCGCTCCGCCGATACAGGCTAGGCCCTGGTCGCTAAGAAAGAGTTAACGCGGGGGCCTTTCCCGGCCACGCGCACGGACAGCCCAGCATGGCGGGAGAACATCAAGATGACGGCTGAGCTTCATTGTTTCGGAGAATCGGGACATTCCTACAAGGTGGCGCTGCTGATGCAGTTGACTTCCTATCCCTGGAAACCGGTTTTCATCGACTTTTTCGGCGGTGAAACCCGCAGCGCCGAATATCGCATGCTGAACGACATGGCCGAGGCGCCAGTCTTTGTCGAAGACGGCGACAAGCTGACGCAATCGGCGGTCATCCTGCTTCATCTGGCTGAAAAGACCGGGAAGTTTATCGACGGCGACCGCAAAGAGATCTTGCGCTGGCTCTTTTGGGACAATCACAAGGGCTCTTCGCAATTCGGCGCGCTGCGCTTTCTGATGAACTTCCTGCCACCGGAAAAGCAACCGGCCGAAGTCATCGCCTGGCTACAGGGCCGCGCCAAGGCCGCGCTCAAGACCCTGAACGCACATCTTGACGGCCGCGACTGGCTGGCCGGCGATGCTCCGACCATCGCCGACCTCTCGTGCTGCGGCTATCTCTTCTATCCCGAACCCTTCGGCTTCGAGCGAGCCGAATGGCCACATATCGACGCCTGGCTCACGCGCATCGAAGCGCTGCCCGGTTGGAAACACCCCTATGACCTGATGCCCGGCAACCCTGCCGACCGGGCCGCGAAGGAGGACGCATGACCGACGCATATATCTACGACGCAGCCAGGACACCGCGCGGCAAGGGCCGCCCCGATGGTAGCCTGCACGAGGTCACCTCGGTCGCCCTGTCCGCTCGGTTGCTGAACGCCGTCAAGGAACGCAACGGGCTTGAAGGCCATGCCGTCGAGGACGTGATCTGGGGCAATGTCACCCAGGTCAAGGAACAGGGCGGCTGCCTCGCGCGCTCGGCGGTGCTGGCCTCGGAGCTGGACCAGTCGATCCCCGGCCTCGCCATCAACCGCTTCTGCGCGAGCGGCATGGAGGCGGTGAACCTCGCCGCCAACCAGGTCAAGGGCGGCGCGGGCCAGGCCTATATCGCCGGCGGCGTCGAGATGATGGGCCGCGTCGCCATGGGCAGCGACGGCGCCGCCATCGCCGTCGATCCCGCCCTGACCTTCGGCAGCTATTTCGTGCCTCAGGGCATCTCGGCCGACATCATCGCCACCGAATACGGCTTTACCCGCGAAGAGGCCGATGCGCTGGCCGTCGAATCCCAGCGCCGCGCCGCCGCGGCCTGGGCCGAGAACCGCTTCGCGAAATCCATCGTCCCGGTGCTTGACCAGAACGGCCTGACCATCCTCGACCGCGACGAATACATGCGTCCCGGCACCAGCATCGAGGATCTTGCCAAGCTCAAGGCCAGCTTCAAGGAAATGGGCGAGATGATGCCCGGCTTCGACAAGGTGGCGATGCTGAAATATCCGCATCTCGACCATATCGAGCATATCCACCATGCCGGGAACTCCTCGGGCATCGTCGATGGCGCGGCGGCCGTGCTGATCGGGAACGAGGAATTCGGCAAGGCCCATGGCCTCAAGCCCCGCGCCCGCATCCGTTCAACCGCAAAGATCGGCACCGACCCGACCATCATGCTGACCGGCCCGGTTCCGGTGACCGAGAAGATCCTGAAGGACAGCGGCATGTCGATTGCCGACATCGACCTCTTCGAGGTCAACGAGGCCTTCGCCTCGGTGGTGCTGCGCTTCCAGCAGGCCTTCCAGGTCGATCCCGGCATCGTGAACGTGAATGGCGGCTCGATCGCGATGGGCCACCCGCTGGGCGCGACCGGTGCTATCATCATCGGCACGCTGCTCGACGAACTCGAGCGGCAGGACAAGAATGTCGGCCTCGCCACGCTCTGCATTGCCTCGGGGATGGGTGCGGCCACCATCATCGAAAGGGTCTGACAATGCCCAAACTGGAAACCGAACGCGCCCCGCTAAGGACGGGCTCGATCTACCCGCCACCCTATGCCGAGATGATGGCCGGCAGATCGGCGCTGCGCCTGGGCGAACTGGCCGGTTTGACGCAATTCGGCGTCAATCTCGTCACGCTTGAGCCCGGTGCGGTCGCCTCGCTACGTCACTGGCACCTGAAGGAAGACGAATTCGCAATGGTGCTGGAAGGGGACCTGATCCTGATCGAGGACGAAGGCGAAACCCCCATGCATCCCGGCGAATTCGCGGCATGGAAAGCCGGAGACGCCAACGCCCATCGCTTTGTCAACCGCTCGACAGCGCCCGCGCGCTTTCTTGTCGTGGGCTCCAAGATGCCGGGTGAGGTCGTCACCTATGGCGACGTGGACATGATCCTTCACCAAGAGGGCGGCACGCCCCGCTTCACCTATCACGACGGCAGCGAATGGACCGGCCCGCGTGACCTCGCGCCCAAGGGAGAAAATGAATGACCGATTTCACGATGCAGAAGGACGCCGATGGCGTCGCGATCATCACATGGGACGTGCCGGGTAAGTCGATGAACGTGCTGTCGCTGGACGGTGCGGCCACGCTGGGCGGGCTGATCGACGACGCGCTGGCCGATGAGGCGGTCAAGGGCGTGGTCATCACCTCGGGCAAGAAGGACTTTGCCGGGGGCATGGACCTGAACGTCATCGCCGGAATGAAGGCGGGCGGCGCGCAGGGGGTCTTCGAAGGTGTGATGAGCCTGCACAAGCTGCTGCGCAAGATCGAGCTTGCCGGCATGGACCCGAAGACGAAGAAGGGCGGAAAGCCCATCGCGGCCGCCCTGCCCGGCACCGCGCTGGGGATCGGGCTGGAACTGCCGCTGGCGACGCATCGCATTTTCGCCGCCGACAATGCCAAGGCCAAGATTGGCCTGCCGGAAATCATGGTCGGGATCTTTCCTGGCGCGGGCGGCACAAGCCGCCTGACCCGCAAGATGGGCGCGCTGGCAGCGGCCCCTTTCCTGCTGGAAGGCAAGCTGTCCGATCCCGCCAAGGCCAAATCGGCCGGGCTGATCGACGAGGTCGTGGCCGATCCGGTCGCCGCCGCCCGCGACTGGGTGCTGCAGGCCACGGATGGCGACCTGGTCAAGCCTTGGGACGCCAAGGGCTACAAGATGCCCGGCGGCGAGCCCTATCACCCGGCGGGCTTCATGACCTTCGTCGGTGCGTCCGCAATGGTGCATGGCAAGACGCTGGGCGTCTATCCCGCCGCCAAGGCGCTGCTTTCGGCGGTCTATGAAGGCGCACTGGTGCCCTTCGACACCGCCCTCAAGATCGAGGCGCGCTGGTTCACCAACATCCTGATGAATCCCAGCTCGACCGCGATGATCCGTTCGCTTTTCATCAACAAGGAAGCGCTTGAAAAAGGCGCGAACCGGCCCGAGGCGCCCGACCAGACGGTGAAAAAGGTCGGCATACTGGGGGCGGGCATGATGGGAGCAGGCATCGCCTATGTCTCGGCCATGGCCGGCATCGAGGTCGTGCTGATCGACAACAGCCAGGAGGCCGCCGATCGCGGCAAGTCCTATTCGACCGGGCTTCTGGACAAGGCAATCAGCCGCCGCAAATCCACTGAAGAGAAAAAGGTCGAGGTTCTGGCCCGGATCACGCCGACGACCGATTATGCCGCGCTGCAAGGCTGCGACCTGATCGTCGAAGCCGTGTTCGAAGATCCCGCCGTCAAGGCCGAGGTCACCAAGCGCGCCGAGGCGGTGATCCCGCAGGATGCGATCTTCGCCACCAATACCTCGACCCTGCCGATCTCGGGCCTCGCCAGGGCCAGCGCCCGCCCCGAGCAATTCATCGGCATCCATTTCTTCAGCCCGGTGGACAAGATGCTGCTGGTCGAGATCATCAAGGGCAAGGAGACCGGTCCCCGCGCCGTCGCCAAGGCGCTGGATTTCGTGCGCCAGATCCGCAAGACCCCCATCGTCGTCAATGATGCGCGCTTCTTCTACGCCAATCGCTGCATCATCCCCTATATCAACGAGGGCATTCGTATGGTGGCCGAGGGCGTCAGCCCGGTGCTGATCGAGAATGCCGCCAAGATGATGGGGATGCCGCTTGGACCGCTGCAACTGGTGGATGAAACCTCGATCGACCTCGGTGTGAAGATCGCCAAGGCGACCCGCGCGGCGATGGGCGATGCCTATCCCGACGGGGCCGTGGACGAGGTGATTTTCAAGATGGCAGACAAGGGGCGCCTGGGGCGCAAGGCAAAGGCCGGGTTCTATGACTATGACGATGCCGGCAAGCGACAAGGCTTCTGGTCCGAGTTGGAACAGGAATGGCCCGAGTCCGAGAACCAGCCCGAACTGACGGACATTCAGCACCGCCTGATGTTCGTGCAATCGCTGGAAGCTGTCCGCGCGCTGGAAGAAGGCGTTCTGGAAGACATCCGCGAAGGTGATGTCGGCGCGATCCTGGGATGGGGCTTTGCGCCCTGGTCGGGCGGCCCCTTCAGCTGGCTCGACATGCTGGGCGCGCCCCGCGCGGCGGCGATCGCGGACGATCTGACCGAGCGGTTTGGCGCGCGCTTTTCCACCCCCGAACTGCTGCGTGACATGGCCGCAAAGGGCGAAAGTTTCTATGCCCGCTTCGGTTCGGAAAGACGCGCCGCCTGATCGTGCATCCTGAAAATGAAAGGGGGCAGAGGATCGCTCCTCTGCCCCTTCTTCAGTCATTGCGGCCTGGGATGGTTCAGACAAGACCTTCAGCACGGAAGGCCGCGCGCAGATCGGCTTCGGGGCGCGCTCCGATATGGCTGATGACCTCGGCCGCCGCGATGCAGCCCATCCGGCCCGCAACGGCCAGGGGGGCCCTGGTCGCCAGGCCGTAGATCAAGCCCGCCGCGAACTGGTCCCCTGCCCCGGTCGCATCCACCGGAACGATCCGGTGAACCGGCGCCGTGACACGCTCATTTCCCCGGATCAGGATCGCATCCTCGCCCGAGCGGGTGCAGATCACCGTGCCGCAATCGGCAGCGGCAAGGCGCAGCGCCTCTTCGAGATCGGTGACCTGGTAGAGTGAGGTCCATTCATGGACATTGCCGATCACGTAATCCATAGGCCCGGCCACAAGACGACGGAAATCGGCGCGATGACGATCGACGCAGAACGGGTCTGAAAGGGCAATGCCAGCTTGCCCGCCCGCCTTGTGGCAGGCATCGGCGGCCTTGAGGAACGCCGCCTTTCCCGCGTCCTTGTCAAAGAGATAACCTTCGAGGAACAGCCATTCCGCGCCGCTGAAGGTGGCTGGGTTCACGTCCTCTGTCCCCAGTTCCGCCGAGATGCCCAGATAGGTGTTCATCGACCGCTCGCCATCGGGGGTGACGAAAATGATCGAACGCGACGTGGGCAGCACCTTGCCGGCAATCGGAGGGTTCACAAAGACCGTGCCCGCAGCCTCGGTCTGTTCGGCATAGGAAAGCCCCAGCGCATCGCCCGCGACGCGGCCGATGAAGGCCGTGCGCAGCCCCATCATCCCCAGACCGGCCAGCGTGTTCGCGACCGACCCGCCGGGAACCAGACGGGCCTTTTCGACCGCGTTGTCCTCGGCTTGCGCCGCCGTCAGAACCTCGGCGCGGTCACGGTCGATCAACTGCATGATCCCCTTTTCGATCCCGAGCCTGGCAAGGCTCGCATCTGAGGTCGGGGCGATCACGTCCATGATCGCATTGCCGATCCCGATCACATAGGGGGTCGTCATTCGGTCTTCTCCTCATAGGGGCAGAGATCTTCGATGGGACAGATCTTGCAGCGCGGCCTGCGCGCCTGGCAGACGTAACGGCCATGCAGGATCAGCCAATGATGTGCGTTTTGCTGGAACTCGACCGGGACATTGTCCTCGATCGCGCGCTCGACCTGATCGACATCGCGACCGGGCGCGAGGCGCGTCCGGTTTCCAACGCGAAATATATGGGTATCCACGGCCTGAGCCGGGAAGTTGAACACGCTGTTCAGCACGACATTCGCGGTCTTGCGACCGACGCCGGGCAAGCTCATCAACGCGGCGCGGGACTGGGGCACCTCGCCGCCATATTCGTCGACCAATCGTTTCGACAGAGCGATGACGTTCTTGGCCTTTTGCCGAAACAGACCGATGGTCTTGATTTCCTCGGTCAGCGCCTCGATGCCCAGATCGAGCATCTGCTGGGGCGTCGACACCATCCGGAACAGGTTCTTCGTCGCCTTGTTCACCCCGACATCGGTCGCCTGCGCCGAGAGCGCCACCGCCACCAGCAACGTGAACGCATTGACGAATTCAAGCTCGGTTACCGGAGCGGGATTCGCCTCGCGGAAGCGGGAAAAGATCTGCACCTGGGTGCCATAGGGCAGCGCCGGGGGAACACGGAAAGCGGGTGAACGGGCCATGCCGATGAGATGCCCCGACCGGCCCTGCAGTGCAAGCGCGAAGAGGCCGATCCGGGCCCCGCACCAGGCAATCACTGCGCAATGTCCTGCTCGTGATCCCGAAACGCCCGGATTCTCACGCATTCCTGTGGAGTTGCGCAGGAACCCGTGCGATGTTGCCAACGTTTGGGCATCAGCGCCGACCTTGGAATTTGGGGTCGGCCGCGTCGTTAGGACAGGCGACGTCGGATCGCCCCAGAAGGAAAGGTACAAGAAAATGAAAACCCGTATCTCGCTGCTGCTCGCGACGACAGGCGCACTGGCAGTCAGCGCCTGCGCTCCGACGACCGATCAATATGGCAATACCAGTTCGGGAATGAGCAAGACCCAGCAAGGCGCAATCGCAGGTGCCGTGGTCGGCGGACTGATCGGCGCGGGCGAAAGCCGCGAAAATGCCCTGAAGGGCGCGGTGATCGGCGCGACCGCCGGCGCCGTCGGAGGTTCGATCCTTGACCAGCAGCAGCAAGCCCTGCAGCAATCCCTGAACAACCCGAACATCCGCATCGTCAACAACGGCAAGTACCTGACCGTGGTGATGCCGGAATCGACCCTGTTCGCAACGGATTCGGCGGCCGTGGGTGCGCAAGGCCAAAACGATCTCTACACGATCGCGCGCAACCTCAACCAATACCCGAACAGCCGTGTCCAGGTCATCGGCCATACCGACAGCACCGGTTCGGCAGCCTATAATCAGGATCTGTCCGAGCGCCGTGCTCGCTCGGTCTCGGGACTTCTTTCGGCCGGTGGCGTGTCGACCTCGCGCATCACGACAACGGGCCGCGGCGCGTCGGCGCCTGTTGCGTCGAACGATACGACTGCGGGCCGTGCGCAGAACCGCCGCGTCGAGATCCTGATCATCCCGAACGGCTGATCCCTGCTTATCGATGCGAAGGGCCGGCGATTGCCGGCCCTTTTTCGTTTCCGCAAGTGCAAAATGAAGACCCCGGATGTTGCCACCCGGGGTCAGATCACAGTCCCAGCGGGCCGATTGTCTTCGGCCCTTTCCTTATCTGATCAGTTCAAACGACGCGCGACGTCATCGATCGCGTTGTCGATGCCCGCGCTGCGTTCGGAGGCCGAAGCCTGCTTGCCGAGAATCTCGCTCGCCGCCGCGATGGCCGTCTGGATCGCACGGTCACGCACGGCACGAACCGCATCCGCCTCGGCGCCCGAAATTTGCTCTTCGGCGGCCTTGAGACGACGCTCGATCGATACCTGAAGCGCCTTCTTGGCCTTTTCAGCTTCGATCGTGGCTTCACGCTTCGCATTGGCGACGATATCCGCCGCCTGCGACTTCACCTCGCGCTGGCGGCGCTCATAGCTCGCATAGATCTCCTGGGCTTCCTCGCGCAGGCGACGGGCCTCGGCCAGATCATTGCGGATGCCTTCGGCCCGCTTGTCGAGCATGCCGCCGACAAGTTGCGGGACCCGGTAATAGACCAGGATCGCGACGAAAAGCAGGAAGGCCAGCGTCACGATGAAGTCGGTGTTCCGCAGCGAGAAGAACGGACCCGTAGCCGCGAATGCAGGGCTTGCCATGACAACGAAAAGAAGGCTCAGACGTTTCATTGCAGCGCCCCCTTCAGTCGCTCGTCGACAGCTTCGTCGATCAGGTTCTGATCTGCACGACCGCCAAAATTCTCGACGAGCGCGGAAGTCACCTCGCGGGCGACATTGCGTGCATCCTCGACAGCCGACGCACGGATTTCACCGATGCGCTTTTCAGACTCGGCCGAACGCGCGGAAATCTCGGCATCCGCATGAGCGATGGCTGCGTCGAGTTCCTTCTGCATCTCGGCCTTGTTGGCGGCGATGATCTTGTTCGCTTCGGCCCGGGCGTCGGCAAGAGCCTTTTCATAGGCTGCTTCTGCGTCCTTGGCTTTCTGCTTGAACTCCTCGGCCGCCATCAGATCGCCCGTAATGGCGCCCTGACGATCGCTGATGACCCCGCCGATGCGCGGCAGAGCCACGCGAGACAGGACCCAGTAGATCACGGCCAGCACGACCAGCAGCCAGAAGATCTGGTTGCCGAAGGTGCTGATATCCAGTTGCGGCATCCCGACGCTGCTTGCGCCATGAGCCGCATCGGCTGCGGCATGGGCTGCATCAGCACCGTGCGCCGCCGCCTGGGCGGTCTCGGTGTGGGTCACCGTTTCTGAGTGTTCGACCACGACAGGCGCGGTCTGTTGCAACAGGCTGAACATTTCCTACCCCATGCCGGTCGTTTCACAATCGGGTGGGCGCATGGTGCCCCCACCCAACCGCAAGGATGGCAAAAGGATCAGACTGCGAACAGCAGAAGCAGAGCGACCAGGAACGAGAAGATGCCCAGGGCTTCGGCGAAGGCCATGCCGATGAACAGCGTGGCGGTTTGCGAGGCAGCGGCCGAGGGGTTGCGCAGAGCGCCGGCGAGGTAGTTGCCAGCAACATTGCCCACACCCATGGCAGCGCCGGCCATACCGATGCAAGCCAGACCGGCGCCGAGGTACTGTCCCAGTTGACCCAGATTTTCCATATTCATGCTCCTTGAGGCTTTGGAAAGGGTTTTGAATTACCTGATCTGCGGTCCGTCGCTTAGTGCGACGGATGCAGGGCGTCTTTCAGATAGACGCAGGTCAGGATGGTGAAGACGTAGGCCTGGATCAGCGCGACGAGCACTTCGAGACCATACATGGCGGTGATCGCAAGGATCGAAATCGGGGCGATGGCAGCGACGGCGGCGAAGGCGGCAAAGACCTTGATCACCGCGTGACCGGCCATGACGTTGCCCGCAAGTCGGATCGAATGGCTGACCGGGCGCACGAAATACGAGATCAACTCGATGATGGCGAGAACCGGGCGCAGCGCCAGCGGCGCGGAACTGACCCAGAACAGACCAAGAAAATGGGTGCCGTTCTTGACGAAGCCAAGGACTGTTACGCCGACGAAGACCAACAGGGCAAGAACCGCAGTGACGGCAATATGCGAGGTCGGCGAGAAGGACTTCGGAAGCAGGCCCAGGAAGTTCGCAAACAGGATGAAGCAGAACAGCGTCATCACATAGGGGAAGTATTTCAGACCGTCCTTGCCGGTCACGTCCTCGACCATCTTGCGAACCATGCCGTAAAGCAGTTCGGCGATCGACTGAAGCCGATTGGGAATGATCGCGCGACCCCGGGTTCCAAAGACCAGCAGACCGATGATGCACAGAGCGGCCAGACCCATCCACAGTGTGGCGTTGGTCGGCGTGTACCAGTGCACCTCGGTTCCGCCAAACAGCGGCTTGACGATGAACTGGTCCATCGGGTGGAAAACCAGACCTTCACTGTGTTCTTCTGTCGCCATCGTCATTTACCCTCGTCGTCGCCGGGTTGCTCCGGTGCCTTGCCTATTTCCTTCGCCGTTCTCATCATCGTCTTCACTCCGGCCGCAAGGCCCAGAAGCACGAAGACGACCATCAGGAGCGGCGTCGTGCCGAACAAATAGTCCAGCCCAAATCCGATCCCGAACCCGATGCCCAATCCGGCCACAAGTTCGGTCACCATGCGCCAGGCCATATTGGCCTGACTGAAATGCTCTTCCCCGCGTGAGCCCGGTACTTGCGCCGTCTTCTGGCCCAATCGGGCTTCCAGTTCGCGCAACCGCTCCGCGTCCCGGGCACGCGCGGCATCATGGTCCTGCTTATCGGCCACGCCTTCACACCCCCGTTATCGGTTGGGGCGGTGATAGGTGCTGCGGCGCTGCAAGTCAAGCAAGCAGGAGGAATTGCTAAGAACTTGTAATAGTTCGCTTTAAATCAATCCGAATTTGCTACGGCGCAGCACTTGCGGCGCAGCTGCCCGATGGGCAATATTCAACCCGTCAGTTAAGTAAACTCGCATGGCCCTCCAGAACCCAAGCCTCGACACGATTTTCGCTGCACTCGCGGATCCAACGCGGCGGGCCATTCTTGCCATGCTGCTTGAAGACGACATGGCGGTGACCGACGTGGCCGCCCCCTTCGAAGTCAGCCTGGCCGCGATCTCGAAACACCTTGCAGTGCTGGTCGGTGCCGGCCTGATCAGACAGGAACGCAGGGGGCGGATCATCTGGTGCAAGCTCGAACCCGAAGGGCTACGCAGCGCCTCGGTTTGGATGCAGGGCTTCGGCCAATTCGAGCCGGTCGATCTTGACGATTTCGAACGGTTCCTGCAGTCCGAACTCGAAGGCGGCGGTTCTCAGAAGGACGAGCCAGCCTGATCGGCGCGACCAGCCTGTCTGTATCGAGTCATTTTGCGTTGACGATGCTGAGCGAAGCGATCGGGTCATGACAGGGACATGACCCGACGACGTACGATGATAACCCTACTTGACGGTGATGCGCCCATCGAGAGCGGGCTTGAAGCCCGGCCCCTGCCGAATGAGGTATTCGGCCAGCACGTCCGCCAGATCCGGGCCGAAATCATAGGCATCCTTCGCGTTCGTCGCAAAGATCTTGTACCCGTCCCCTCCGGCACGCATGTAATTGTTCGACACCACACCGTAAAGTTTTGATGGGTCGATCGGCGCCCAGGTTCCACCCTCGCGGACCTGCACATCGGATATCCGCGTTCCGGGTTCGGCCGTCGGGTCGACGGTATATTTCAGGCCCGCGACCTGTGCGAAGCGCCCTGCCTTTTCCTCATACTGACTTGCACCGTTTTCCAGTGCCTTCACGAGATCTTCGCCCTTCAGCTTGAAGGTAGAAAGGGTGTTCTGGAACGGAAGGACCGACAGCACCTCGCCCATCGTGACTGGGCCGGCATCGATCGAGGTCCGCAATCCGCCGCCATTCGCAACTGCGATGGTGATCCCTTGCGCCTTGACCCGATCGAGCATGGCGTCAGCCACGACGACACCCATCTCGCATTCCCGCTGACGGCAGTTGTCGCGGCTGCCATCGATCGGAGCCTTGGTCTCCGCCACCAGCTTTTCCTTCAGCTCCTGGATTGGAGCCGCCATTTCCTTGACACGGGCCGCGATTGCCTCGTCGGGCGCAACGGATGAATCGAGAAGGATGGGTGATCCCTCCGCCTTGATGATCTGACCGTCCTCATTCCAGGTCAGCTTCAGATGGCCGAGATACTTGCCATAAGCATAGGCGGTAACGACGGGCACATCGGCCTCATCGGCAGACGCGACCATCGTGGGATAAGGTCCTTCGGCCCCGTCCATCTCCCCCAGAAGCGTATGACTATGTCCGCCTATCACCGCATCTATGCCGGCAACCTCGGCCGCGATTTCCTGGTCGCGCCTGTAACCTTCATGAGTCAGCGCGACTATCTTGTTTACACCGGCAGCAGTCAGCTCCTGGACATCTGCCTTCAGGCTTTCCAGATCGTCCTGGAAAATGACCTTATCGCCCGGAGAAGAGGTTTCGGGCGTATCCATCGCAAGCGCCGAAACAATACCCAGTTTTTCTCCGCCTACGTCCAGGGTCACAAAATCCGCCACCTTGCCTTTGAGCTCTGGAGACTGGGACAGATCAAGATTGCCCGAAATGACCGGGAACGAGACGCCGTCAGCCAAGGTCTGAAGCCCCCCCGGCCCATCATCGAATTCGTGGTTTCCGACGGCCATGGCATCGAATCCGATCTCGTTCATGAACTCGACCGTGTCTTTGCCCTTGTAGGTCGTGTAGAAAAGGCTTCCCTGGTATTGATCTCCGGCGTCGAGCACGACGACATTCTCGCCATTGGCCCTGAACTCGTCTCGCAGTTCCCTGATCTTGGTGGTCAGCCGCGCCACCCCTCCGAAACATTCGTTCTTGGCCTCGGTTTCGGCGTCGCAAGTGGCGTCGTACTTGTTGATCGGCTCGATGCGGCTATGAAAGTCGTTGATGTGGAGAATATGCAGGGTGAAGTCGGCCTGGGCGGCACCCGCCCCAATCACGGCAGTCGCCGCAGACACCAAAAACAAGCGTTTCATCCGTTTCCTCTCGTCACCGGTGATGGGACTGGAAGGCAGCTTCGGAGATGCTTGGGTATGCGTCAACCGGGGATCGGGCCGCATCGGGTGGTTCTGCCTTGACGCGCCCAATGGCGCAGCGCAAGAACCTGACCATGCGTGCCTATAAGATCTTCAGAGCCCCGGAATACGAACAGTTGCTGCGCGATGGTGAAAGCGCTGGTTCGCCCGTCGATCTCGCGGACGGGTATATCCATCTGTCCACGGCATCGCAGCTTGCCGGTACGCTCACCAAGCACTTTGCCGGCGAGACGGGACTAAGATTGCTCGCGGTCGAAACGGAATTGCTTGCCCCTCTGAAATGGGAGCCATCCCGTGGAGGAGATCTCTTTCCACATCTCTACCGTGTACTGCGCGTTGCGGATATCGTCTGGACTCGTGACATCGGCATCGGTCCCGACGGGCATATCACAGGAGAACTGGAATGAACCTGATCGAACGCCTTGGGCTTGCAGCGCTTCACTCGTTCGATCCAGAGCGCGCTCATGATCTTTCGATCTTCGCGCTCGAGCGCGGCCTTGTACCAATGCCGAAAGCAATCAGGACGTCCAGCCGGCTGCGCGTTTCGATTGCCGGGCTCGATCTCCCCAATCCCGTCGGACTGGCTGCCGGCTTCGACAAGAATGCGCGGGTGGTCCCGTCCCTTATGCGCGCGGGCTTTGGGTTCATCGAAGTGGGCGCGGCTACTCCGCGTCCTCAGCCCGGAAATCCGAAGCCCCGACTGTTCCGCCTTACCGAGGACCAAGCAATCATCAATCGCTTTGGCTTCAACAATGAAGGTGCAGAGGCAATCGCCGAGCGCCTGGCTCGCCGCCCTTCCGGCTACCCGAAGGGCATCCCGGTTGGGCTGAACATCGGAGCGAACAAGGACAGTCAGGACAAGAGCGCGGATTTTTCACAGGTCGTGCGTGTCGCGGGCGAGGCCGCGGATTTCCTGACGGTCAATGTCTCGTCGCCCAATACCGAGAAACTGAGAGACCTTCAGGGGCCGGATGCGCTCGCCGCATTGCTCGACGGCGTCATTACAACCCGCGACGGCCTCGCAAGCCGCCCCCCAGTTTTTGTCAAGATTGCACCCGACCTCGACGACGCCGGTCTCGCCGACATCGCTTCGGTCGCAGTCTCGGCATCCGTCGACGGAATCATTGCGACGAACACCACACTATCTCGCGACGGTCTTTCGTCGCCTCGTGCAAGCGAAACGGGCGGGCTTTCCGGTACCCCGATCATGCAAAGATCGACACGCATCCTTGCCAAGCTCAGCCAACTCATCGACGGCAGGCTTCCGATCATTGGTGTCGGCGGAATTTCCTCGACCGAGGATGCGTGGCAGAAAATCCGCGCGGGGGCCTCTGCCGTCCAGATCTATTCCGCCCTGATCTACAAGGGCTTTTCTTTCGCGGACCAGATCGTCCAAGAACTCGATCAAAGACTCGAGCGCGAGAAGGTTTCCTTGGCCGAGCTGACAGGCAGCGGACGCGAGGAATGGCTCTGATCTAGAAGGATCTAAAAGGGGCCCTCGTGCCCCAAGAGCTGGTTCATGGCACTTGACGGATCGCTGCACCCCGCATCGCCGACAATCCGCGCGGGCACCCCGGCTACGGTCTTGCAGGGCGGCACCTCGCTCAGCACGACCGATCCTGCTGCGATGCGCGAATGATGGCCCACCTTGATATTGCCAAGGACCTTTGCGCCCGCCCCGATCATCACCCCGTTGCCAATCTTGGGATGCCTATCTCCGTCTTCCTTGCCGGTGCCGCCAAGGGTAACCGAATGCAGCATCGAGACGTCATTGCCGACCACTGCCGTTTCGCCAATGACGATCGAATGGGCGTGGTCGATCATGACGCCGGTACCGATGCGCGCGGCGGGATGAATGTCGACACCGAACACTTCCGAGCAACGCATCTGCACGAAATAGGCCATGTCGTGGCGGCCCTGCTCCCACAACCAATGCCCGATCCTATAGGATTGAAGCGCCTGATAACCTTTGAAGAACAGGATGGGCTGCATGAGCCTGTGCGTCGCGGGGTCACGGTCGTAAACGGCAATGAGGTCGGCTTGCCCTGCCAGTGCAAGTTCCGGAGAACGCGCGAATGCGTCATCCGCGATTTCGCGGAGGATCTGTTCGCTCATTTCCCTTGAAGCGAGCTTCAGCGAAAACCGGTAGGCAAGAGCCGCCTCAAATGTCGCATGATGCAGCAGGCCCGCATGGATCAGCGCGCCCAGCAATGGCTCGTCCCGCACGGCAATGCGGGCCTCTCTCTGAATTCGCGACCAGACAGAAATGCGCGTTTCGTCGCGCATTTCCTGTGGCAGCGGTTCGACGATGTCCTTGCTCAGGTTCATGGCACCGAAGCTTTGTTGGTTCATTTACCCGATTATTATCCCAAACCGGTTACGACCGAAAGGGCAGTCTAGTCCGGCAGTCGCAGTTCAAGCCAATGCGCCACGACACGCACTTTTCCGCCACCGAACTGGCCGCCAGTTGCCGTAAGTTGCAGCGGCGTCGGCTCCCAGTAGCTCATGGGGGTTCCAAGAAGGCCGCGAGACCACGATCCCGCGCCTTTTCCCAACCCTTCGCCGAAGCGGTTCGTCGCATCGGAATGCCCCAGGGACCACGAAGCCAACGTGCCGTTGATCGCCGTCAAAACCCGGGCGGTGACGCCAATGACCATCACGCCGGACGGAATCACAAGTGACGTGGTCGCTGAACTGCCCGGTCCGAGCACGACATCCTCTGTCGCCTGCCCCGTCAACAGACCAGACCCGTGCGATCCGAGCGTGACAGCCCCGAGCACCCATTGCGATCCGTCATGGATCGCCTGGACACCCCGATCCGCGACCAGCGCCCGACGGCCAAGTTTCGGTCGCGCGAAGATCCATCCTCCGTTTGATCCGATGGCGATCTTGCCGCCCTGACCTTCCCATGCGTTGCTCGCCCCCATGGGCACCCCCCAGCACTGACCGTCTTCGACCGTATCTGGGGGCATCGCGCGAGAGAGGCTCTGCAAGACAAGATCGATAGCTCCGTCGAGACGCATCATCGCATCATTGACGGTCACGTGCTTCTGCGCCTGGGCTGGAAGAAGCAGCGGCAATTCCAGATTGGCGGTCGCGCTGTCAGACATTGATCACCTTCCTTGCAAACGGGCCCGCGCCGAACTCATCGGACATTTGGGCAATTTCGACTTCGAATGCTCCCGCCGCGCGCAGCTGGGACCAGACCTGGATGGGCACATCCCATCTCGGTTCCGAGACGATCGCTTGTTCAATGATGGAACCGTTCTGGACAAGGCGGGCAAGGTATTCCTCTCGAGTTTCGCCGAGAGGAACGTCGAGACCCTCCCATCCATCTCCTTGAATGCGAGTTCTGCGAATCCAAGTTATGGTCGAGCCATTCACTGCAATATGACAAGGCGAGAAGGGCCTTAGCCCCGCGCCCCGAAAAGCCGCGGTCAAGGTGCGGTAACTGGGATCATCGGGGCCATGCGTGCCCGGCCCGACGCGCCAATGTCGCTGCTGATTTCGCGCACTAGGCGGAATATCTAGCTGGACGGCAGCGCCATCCATCAGAACCACCAAACTTCCCGCCGGCCAGACATCAGGCATCATTGCCTCGGTGCCTGCCAATCCGCGCAACCTGACACTCACCTCCCAGACACCCGACGAAACGAGCTTTGCGTCTCGGAACTGAACAAGCTCCCAACCCTCGGCAGAGCCGTCACCGATCGCCAGTAAGTTCTTGCCTTCAAGCAGGGCTGTTGCGGAAACGGACTCAAGGTTTCCGCCTTTGACACGCATCCGCAGCGCAGGACCCAAATCCCAAACCCCCGATCTCGCCTTTGCGAGAGGCGTGAGCGTCGTCCCAATGACAGATCGTGATGGCACGACGACATTGCGCGAATAACCTGCGTCGATCTGGGCGGATCCCCAGACGGTAGCCGATCCTGGCCATGGGGTCGCTGATACCGCGATATGGGGCGCATGTGGCCTTTCATCGCCACGAAGCAAGGGAAGGTCCAGAAAGGTCGACCACAAAGGAGTTGGAGGCGCGTATGCTCGCGCAACTGTCTCGTCCTCGAGCAAGCGCGGGGATCTGTAAACCCCGGGCTCCACACGGACGGCATCGATCTGAATCGCTCCAGCCTTCTCGACCCTGTCGACCCGCCAGCGTTTAGGATCCCCTGAACCCTCTGTCACCTGCACGATATCCCCAGGACCGAGCGCCGACATGGAAGCAGGCAAGGCAAAACGAACCGTGTCCTTGGCGATGACGGTCTCGCCCATCCAGCGTTCGGCGATGGCGCGGGCCTCTGGCTTGGTCAAAAGCATCGGCAGTTCACTATCCGACGAAGCTCGAAACTCACCGCCAGGAAGAACCGTCTCCGCGGTTCGAACGGAATAGTCTCCACCAGATTCTATATGCGTCAGCCGGATCCGACCGGCGAAATCGGCGTCTCCTGCCCGGGCAACCTCAAGCCCCGAGATATCCTCATCAACTGCCATGTTTTCCCGCTGCACAACGAAATCGACATAGCCGTCGCGCATTCGAAACTGCAGAACCCCGTCTCTTTCCACCGCATCGAAGCCATGGGCCAGCATCAGTGGCTGCAGGGCCGACCTTCCGCTATCAGACCCCAAGATCGAATAACCTCGCACCAGACCGGAAAGGCCCTCGGCATCAAAGGAAGCAACACCCGTTCCTCGGCAGATCTCGGCCACAACGTCCGCCAAAGGAACGGCACCCGCCCGCCCGTTCAGCCAATGGCCCCGCTGCCAAGCCGGTCCGTCCGACCATAGTTCGGTCAGCGAGGGAAAAGCCGGGAAAGGCCGTGCATCCCAGCACCAGACATGGGCACGGCTCATGTCGATCATTCGCCCGGCCGCCATGCGACCGTATTCGTCTCGCGGAGGGTTGTTCTTGGGGTTGCCCCAATGCTCGGTCACCGCGCGAATGTAGGCAGCCTGTATCGCATCGTCGCGCCCGCCATTCGAAAAATAGGGCAGCGCTGATTCAGAGCTTGCGGCATCCAGGAACTTGTTGGGTTGATTGGTACCCTTATCGAGGGATGCGCAGCCCATCTCGGTAAACCAGATCGGTTTGGATCTAGGCACCCACGGGCTAGGCTTGGCTTGACGAATGCCTGCAATGCGGTCGTGATGTTCGTTCAGCCACCAGTTCCTGATATCCTTGTATCGCCATATCCAATGCTCGTCGAAAAGCCCGTCGCGGATCGGCAGCCTGATCTGCTCTTGCCGGTCGACTTCCCGCGCATAATACCAGTCATACCCTTCCCCACCTGCGACATTGGCTCGCAGATAGTCGGGATTGTCGGGACGCCGCCAATGTGCGTCCAAATGCGTATCTCCGTCCCGCCAATCCGAAAGCGGCATGTAATTGTCGATGCCGATGAAATCGATGTTCTCATCGGCCCAGAGCGGGTCCAGATGAAAATAGACGTCGCCATTGCCCGGATGATAGCCGAAGTACTCGGACCAATCGGCGGCATAGCCGATCTTCACATCGTCCCCCAGGATATGACGGACATCTGCTGCCAGCTTTCTCAACGCCACGACCGCAGGAAAGGACAGTCCCTCACCCCGGATCTGTGTCAGTCCGACCATTTCCGAACCGATCAGAAATGCGTCAATTCCTCCGGCAATGGCGCAAAGATGAGCGTAATGCAGGATAAAGCGGCGATATGACCACTCCTCGGCGCCGACAAAACTGATGGTGTCACCAGCTTGTACGAAATCATCGACCTCGGCCGCTCCAAAAAACCTCGCGACCTCTTCCGTCGCCGATTGGGTGCCGGCGGAGCTGCCTTCCCGCCCCGCTGCAATGTTCGAGGTAATTCTCCCGCGCCAAGGCATGACAGGTTGATCTTTCGCCCCGGTCCAGGGGTCAGCTTTGCCATTCCCCTGTTGCTGTTCCATGAGGATGAACGGATAGAAGACGGCCCTTCGACCACTTGCCGCGATTTCTCGGATTGCCTCAATTACCGATCCATCCGCTGGCGTTCCACCGTATATCGGACGCTCTTGCGACCTCGCGACTTCCTCCGCCTGGTCCCTGCCGATGCCTCCTGCCCGCCAGGGCATCTCGTCTCCGTCACGAGATCTGTCCTCGACCTTTGGCTTGATCGAGCAATCGCCCGCTCGAAGGTCATCGCCGAACCATGACACGACCAAAGAAATGGATCTCACATTTGGCAATTCGCAGGCCAGCGTACGCATCGATGCGCTGAAGTCTGTCTTCGCGGATGGCGTGTTTCGGTTGACGACGCGGGTCTCTCCCAGACCGAAGTCATAGGTCACCGGAGTGGTCGCCAAAGAATACTCTCCCGTGCCAGGTATCATTGCCACCGCTTCGACCTGTCGAGACAATCCCCGCCCCTGATCCGCCGCACGTGTGACCTCGAAGGACAATTGCGGAACGCGATTGCCCCAACGTTCAAGCAACAGGTTCTCCAAAACGACATACGCGATGCCGCGATAGGCGGGCGCGTCGTCACCCTCTTCCGCAACGATCACCGGATCAGGAAGCTGGTCTTCGCGACCCAGGTAGACGCGCAAGTTCAGATCGTCTGGCGACACTTCTTCGCCGTCCGCCCAGACCCGACCTATTCCCAGGATCGGCCCTTCGCACAAGGCCAAGGCAAAGCTCAGGCGATAGCCGTATTCCGTCACACTTGGCGCGGTTCCCTTGCCTCCGCCTCGGCGCTCGCTCGTCTCGATCAGCTCTCCAGCCCAGATCACATGTCCAGAAACCCGCATCTGCCCCCAAATCTGCGGGATAGGGGTTCCTTCTCCTGCCGACTGAATTCGCAGCCGGTCGATCCGCCCCGTTGCGACCGCTTTGGATCCGCCCCCCAAAAGGCGTTGGTCCAGCGCATTTCCGACAGTCGCGCCGATTGCACGGCCAATGACGGCACCCGAAAGGCCCATCACCGTGCCGCCGAACCCGGCTCCCAGTGACGCGCCGGCAGCCGCGAGCAAGATCGTCGCCATGATGCATCCTTGTCAGTTGAGTGGAGGAAACCGGAAACGCCCGGCAATCCGCGCACGCCATGGCCCTGAAAGAGGACTTTCCACGACCCCGTGGCGCTCATAGGCGTGAACAAAGCTCGGCTCGGGACCGGCTGCGGCGACTATCCCCATGTGCTTGGCGACGCAGCCGACCTTCATCCTGAAAACGAGAACATCCCCCGCCGCCTCGACAGGGGAAGACCACAGGAACGTCCGCGCTGCATTCAGCAAAAGCTCATCGCCTCCAAGCTCCCCCCAATCGGCCGTGTAATGGGGAAGCATGGCCGGCTCGGTCCCGAAAAGCTCTCTCCAGATTCCGCGCACCAGACCGAGACAATCTGTCCCTGCCCCTTTGCACGAAGCCTGATGGACATACGGGGTTCCGATCCAGGATCGGGCCGACTCTACGATTGGCAAGCTCATCTTTTCACCGCTGGCGAAAGCAGCCAGTCTTCCGATGGAAGATGTGGAAAGCCACGGAAATTGAGAGAATTGACAAACTTTCCACGGCAGGTTTGCATCCGTTTGTCGCAGCCTGCCACAAGCTGCACGAGATCGCCGATCGCAGGTCGCTGACCCAAAGCCGTCCAGAGTTCGACCTCGCGCGATCTGCCTTCGTCTCGCCGGTCAAATTTGATCACGCCCTGTAATCCGGTGGCCTTGCCGGCCACCACGATGAAGCTGCCATGTTCGAACCAACCAGTCTCACTGTCTGAAATATCGGAAATCGAAAAAAACTGACCTTCGCGCTCTTGCAGGATCTTGCCTTCTGCCGTGTAGCCAAGCCGCGAAAGGTCGAACGTGCACTTAGCATCCCCCAGATTGGCCGAGCATCGTGGGTGAAAGACTCTTCCAAAGCTTCTGCCCAATGGCACGGATAGGCCGCGCAGCTCGGCGCGGAACGCACCCCCCTCGTGCGAAATCTCACCCAACGACCCCCGAAAAATCAGATGACGTCGCTGTGGGTCCGTCCAATCCACGTCCCAAAGCCGCACATCGGCCCCGTCCCAACGGCCCGCCATGATGTCAACCTCGGTGATGGCGTCGTCAGAAAGGGCACCTGTCGCCTCAGAGTTGTCGACCGCGAGCCCTGATGATTGCACCAATGCACTGGCGCTCAGACCGTTTTCCGGCCTGAACGAGATAGTCTCGAAAACCATGCTCTGGTCATGATCGGTGAACCCCAGAACAAGACCGTCCCTGCGTGTGACAGCCCAGGCCCGGGCTACTGTTTCGCTGATCATAACCTGACCTCGATGACGGGGATTTGTGGCAGGTCACCTGCCTGGAAGGAGGCAACCGAAACGGCAATCCGATCCGTGTCGAACCGAACCGGTACATCGAACTCGAAGCCTGCGGTCACCTCTGCGCCAACCGGGGGTGGAACTTCGAAGGAGATGGTGCCTTGCGTTGAATCTAGCGTGAAATCCCTTGCTTCATGCTGCTCCACCTTTCCCACTGCAGCGCGGACAGTGCCCGCCACGGGTTTGACGACAGGCCTCCAATAACGTGCAGGCCCGGACTGATAGGATTTTCTCAGCGCGAAAGCCTTTCTCACGCCATCTCCGGTCCCAATGATCTGATCGGCCGAACTGATTGTCCCGCCAGGAAAGCAGGATTTGTAATCGGCCCAATCCTTCCATCGGAAGCCGTGAAGCTGGCCTGCACGGGCTTCGAAGAAAGCGATCAGGGCTGCGATGTCGTCCAGCGAGCGAAGCCCCATTCCGGCATCGTAGCGGCGGCGGGAATGCTGCCATGGCGTCCGCCGCTCTTCGTGACCACTCGTCAGGGCAACGATTTCGGTCCGCCGCTCGGGCCCGCCGACCGAACCGAAGGAAAGGTTGGTGGGAAATCTAATCTCGTGAAACGCCATAATTCACCCGTTCCTGTCGCCGCGCGCGATGACCCGCCCCAGTTGCGCAGCGATCTGTCCTTGCGACCGCTGGAATCCGGCCACATCGGGGGTCGAAACATTGAAGGTCACGTTGACGGGCCTTGCTCCGCCCGAGGCGGCGACCCCTAACCTGCCATCGGCACCACGGGTCAGCGGCATGATTGCCTCTGGCCCGGCCTCCCCCATCAGCCCGGTCGCGCCGCGCATGGGAAAATGCGTCGGCTGGCTCACCACCCCTCCCTTGGCGAAAGGCATGACCCGCCCCTGGGTGAATGCACTACCACTCGCGAAGGGCATGGCCCCTGAAAGCAACCCGTTCACCCCTTGCGAGATCGCCCCTGAAATCGCTTGCTGAACGGGCTTCATCGCGACCGAAAATGCGCTGTCGGCCAAACTCCGGGCAACTCCTTTCAGCGCGTCGCTCAGCTTCACACCGTCGAATACCAGCCCCTCGAACGCCCTGCGAAGTCCGATGCCAATTCCTGAACTGAGACTCGAGACTTCTCTCCCCGTGAAAAGCATCGAGTCGCGCAGACGGGATAACTCCCTTTCGAACGCAGCCGTTACCTGCCCGCTTTCGTCGATGCTTTTCTCAAGCGAAGCCCGTCCGACCACAGGCTCATCTATTCCGTCTCCTTCGGTCACGGCCCTAACTCCTGTGTTGATTTTCAATCAGTCTTCCCGATGGCTCTGAGCATCCGGATAAAGGGCCGCGAGCTCTGCCAGGCGGCTCCGCGTCATGGCGGCTTCCCCTGCCACCACCCCCAGCATTGCCGCCAGTTCAGCTGGGGTCAGCGCCCAGAAGACAGCCGGTTGCAGCCCGAGCCCACCAAGCATTGACGGACCCATTCCGACCCTGATGAGTCCGGCCCAATCAAGCGAGCGGCGGCTCATGCACCTTCCAGCCGGAATGCGCGTGCAAGCAGCGTAGCGGCCAGTTTCGCCGCTTCCATCGGCCCGCCTCTCAACTCGGAATTCAGCAGATTGGATCGTTCCCCCTCCCATCCACCTCCTCGCAAACCCGCGACAATTACAGCGATCACGTCATGGCTGGAGAACTGCCCGGTCTCGAACCGTTCGATCAGTTCGATCATGCTTTTGGCACCCAGCTCTGTTTCGAGTTCCGCGAGGGCACCCAGGGTCAGCCTGGCCGGGAAGGACTGATCGTTCAGCACCACCTCGACCTCTCCCCTCCAAGGGTTGACCATGTCAGAGCGAGACGAAACTAAGCGCACCCGCGCTGGCCAGGGAAACTTCATAGGTCGCCTCTCCGTTGTAGCTGCCGGAATATTCAAGGCTGGTGATCTGGAACGGCCCCTCGACGGTTCCGAAATCCGGGATCACCACCTGAAAGCGTGGAACTTCCCCGTCAAAGAACACCTGACGCGCTCGCTCGTCCGTCGTCGCGTCGCGAAACACGCCGGAACCCGAGATCGCTGCCGACCGCACCCCTGCGCCGCCCAGCAATTCTCTCCAGCGCCCCTCGCTCTCCAGGCTCGTGACATCGACGGTTTCGGCGTTGAACGCGATCCGGGTCGCCCTGAGCCCCGCGATTGTCTCGAAATGCCCATCACCCGTCATGTCCAGCTTGATCAGCAGGTCGCGGCCATTCTGCACTGCCATATTCTCTTCTCCTCAACCAAGATCGATGCGCGCGCGAAAGATCAGATCGACCCTCCGACCGTCGCCGTTCCCAATGCGTTGGGCCTTGGCCCTGACGAACCAGATGCCCACGAGATGCCCCGTCGCGAGAGCAAATGACGCGCTCTCAAGCGCCGTGGTCACTTGCGCTGCAACCGCCTTGGCTTCGCGGAATCCGCCAGGTTCATCTGCCCCGGAATGAACCGAGATCCGCAATTCGTGGACGGAGCCGCGCCCGGTCATGTCGCCCGCATCCCGGGTGTCCTCAGGACCGATCGCCACATGCACCCCTGCCGGCGGCACGGCGGGCGAAGCGTCATAGATCCGATCGCCGACCAGATCGCGCAGCGCGTCATTCGCGATGAGAGCCTGATAGATTGATGTCTGAAGCGCCAATGCGGCCTGATAGCTCATCGACGCACCTCCTCAGTAGCTCTGCACGTCAAGTATCTGCCTTCCGGACCATCCTCGGCGACCGATGCGATCAGAAAGGTCCGGAGCGCGTAACCGCTCCCCATCCGAAACCGCTGGCCTGGAAGCGGTCGCCGCGGGTCCGAAACCGCGGCTGCCCTGACCCTAATCTGCCAGCTCACCCTGTTCTCGTTGCCGATCCCTGCTGCCCGCTCACGGCTTGAACCGGCCACGAGTTCGGCCCAATGCTCACCAATGGGGCTCCAAACTGTCTCAAAGCCACCCATGCCGTCGGATTCGCTCTTGGGCGCTTCCAGAACAAGTGGCACCGTCATTCGCGGCGCCCTCATGTGCGGCCCCGCGAAGCGCCGCGCCCCCCAAGCACCCTCACCGACCGCCAACGTTCCACAAGCGCGCTGACGCCAAATGGCATCGCCGCCTGACTACCCTCGAAGGTACGATCCTCGTGATAGCGCGCGGCAAGCAGTAAGACCGCCTGCGCCAGATCCGCCGGAATCGCCTCCCAAGCAGTGCCGAAGCCAGCCGAAAAGATCACTGAAACGCTGCCTCCTTGCGGCACGGTCGGCAGAAACGCCGAACGCGGTGCCAGAATGGGGCGCTGCAAGTCCGCCACCAGGCGATAACTTTCGCGGTCAAGCACGGTGACCCGCCCCGCGCCGTCATCAACATCGATCCTGTCGATCGAGTTGACAGGAGCCAGGGGCAGCGTCTGCGCTTCGCAATCCCGCCAGTTTTCCAGGCGCATCCGGAACTGACGCGACAGCAGCACTTTGCCGGTCCGAGCTTCCACCGTCGCCATGGCCGCCCGAAGGAAACCCGTCAGCGCAGCGGTCTCGGACGAGTCGTCCGCGATCTCGAACCCTCGCGCCAGACGCAAATGGGCGCGCAACCCACTTACCGGCAATGCCTCGACCGGAGGCGCGGTCATTTCCACTAGCATCATCGTCAGACCCTTCCCTTCGCACGGTCGGCGCATGTTCGGTTCGAAACGGGGTCGCGCATGTCCGCCATCGCGCGCGCGGACAGTAGCCGGTCAAGCGGACTTGGGCTGCGCGACCCCCTTCGGCTTCAGATCAGCCGAAGACCATGAGCTTGATCGCGCGGGCGTCGGTCACGCCACCGCCGACACGCTTGGTTGCATAGAACAGCACATGCGGTTTGGCCGAGAACGGGTCGCGCAGAACCCGCAGGTCGGGGCGCTCGACGATCGTATAGGCCGCTTTGAAATCACCAAAGGCGATCGCATATGAACCCGCCGCGATGTCGGGCATGTCCTCGCACAGCAGGACCGGGTAGCCCAGCAGTTGCGGAGGCTGTCCCATCGCAAGGGAATCCGACCACAGGAAACGACCGTCGGTGTCGCGCATCTTGCGCACGGCGGCGGCGGTCTTCGAGTTCATGACAAAGGTTGCGTTCGCCCGATGCTGCGCACCCAGCGCGTAGACAAGATCGATCAGTGCATTGGCTGGATTGGTCGAGGCGAAATCGCCGGCACCGCCCGACGGGATCGTTCCGATCTGAGCATTCGTTGCCGCTGCGTTCGCTGCCTTGGCATGGGTCAGGAAGCCCTTGGGCTTGTTCACCCCATCCCCATTGACGAAGGCAGTCGCTTCCGCACGAGCGAACTTCTCGGCAATACGCCCGGCAAGCCAGGTCTCGACGTCGAAGGCCGCATCATCCAGCAGCCGTTGGCTGGCCTTGGGCATGGCGGAAAGTTCATGAACCGGAATGACCACCCGCTGCACTGCCGATGTGCCGGTCTCTGCCTGCGTTCCGGCCTCGCTCGACCAGCCCGTGGCGATATCTCCCATATCGACGAGCACTTCGTAATTCGCGGACTCGACCGTCACCACATTGGCAACGCGGCGCAACGAGGCGGTAACGTTCAGCGCATCCTGAACCTGTACCGCGACGGTCGGAGCCGCCAGGAAGCCGCCGTCAGACGAGGTCGTCATGGCCTTCCCTTCCAATACGATGCCGCGCAGGGCCGCATCGTCGCCGTGGCGAACATATGCGTCGAAGGCCTTCTGATGCGGCGCACCGGCATCCGCCTCGGCCGAAAGAGGGGCACGGCCCCGGTGATTGGTCTTGCGATCCAGCATGGTCATGCGCTCTTCCTGTGCTTGCAGTCGTTTCTGAATATCCAAGCGGAAAATCTTGAGTTCATTGACGAACCCGATCATCTCGCTCTCAAGGTTGCCGGGCATGGCTTCCCCGGCCGCGGCCTTGGCCTCGGTCATGCTTCCTCCATTGCGGTGAAAATCACTCGGCGCGCAGCGCCTTGGTTGCGGCACGGAACGCCGCCGCCATCTCGAATTCCCGATCGGATTTCTGACCGACCTTCGCCTCGGCCAGCATCGGGAAAGTGACCAGGGACACCTCCCACAGCTCGACCTCACTCAGCAGCCGCCGCCCCTTGGCGTCGCGCTCGGCGGAAATGGTTCGGTAGCCGATCGAAAGGCCATCCATCGCGCCAGCGGCAATCAGCGCGGCGGCCTCACGAGCCTGGGCGATTTCGGGCAAAAGGCGCCCCTTGACCCACAGCCCCTTCGCGTCCTCGCGGATTTCGTCCCAGACGCCGATGGGCCGGGCGGGGTCGTGCTGCCACAGCATCCTGACCCGGTCCCCCCTTTCTGCCACGCGCCTCAGGCTTTCCGCAAAGGCGCCCTTGGTCACGATATCGCCGCCCTGATCAGGCAGGCCGAAAAGGCTCGCATAGCCTTCGATGGTCGCACCATCCGAGACAAGCGTTCCGCCGGCGGCATGTTTGAGTTCCAGCCCATAGTCCTTCAAATTCACCTCAGCCTCCTTTCGGTGCGTATTCCAGGATCGACTGCACGGCCTGCGTGAGGATGACTGCGACCACGCCGTAGACCGTCATCCAAAGCCGACGTTCCAGCCCCTCGATCAATGCCTCGATCCGTTCGAGGCGTCGTTCCACCTGCCCGAACTGCAAGGCCATGATCCTCTCCTGTGTGTCGAAGCGCTGGTCGTGCCAGTCGAAGGGCTCCTTCAGAAAACGCGAACCCTCCATCTTACCCCTCCGAAAGTGGCGGCAAGCCCAGCACCGCGCGCTTCTCTGAATCCGTCAGGAAAATGGCATCGCCGACACGTTTCCATTGCTGATCGCGCTCTTCTGCCAGCGCCGGCACCTGATCGGGATCGGGGCGCAGGTCGATCTCTGCCCCCATGTGCTCCGACAGCCACCAGGCCAGCGCGCTTGCGACCCGTGACACCAAAGGCAATACCGTCAGCCGGTAGAAGGCACGATGCGCCTCGGCATAGTTTGCATAGGTCGCATCCCCCGGAATGCCGATCAGCATCGGAGGCACGCCGAAAGCCTGCGCGATTTCACGCGCTGCGGCCTTCTTGGTCTCGTGAAATTCCATGTCACTGGGGCTGAACCCCATCGGCTTCCAGTCAAGGCCGCCTTCCAGCAGCATCGGCCGCCCCGCATTGCGCGCGCCCTGATGGTGCAACTCCATCTCGGTCACCAGCCGATCATACTGGTCAGGCGACAGGCTGCCCTGCCCGTCCACGCCCTTGTAGATGATGGCCCCCGAAGGCCGCGCAGCATTGTCAAGCAATGCCTTGGACCAGCTCGATGCACTGTTATGCACGTCCACCGCGACCGCCGCCGCCTGCATGGGCGACAGCCCATAGTGATCGTCCAGCGGGTGAAAGCTCTTGATATGGCAGATCGGATCGGGGCTTCCGGCCATTTCGAACCGGAACTTGCGCCCGCCCACTGCATATTCATAGGCCTCGGGCCAGCCATCTGTTCCGGGCACGACGGCGATCCGGTCCGAGCGCAGGACGTGCAATTCAGCGGGCAATCCCTTGGCGCCCTCTCCGACGGCCTCGACATAGCCGTTGCCGCTCAGCAGGATCTGCCCGATCAGCGCCTCGAGCAGATCTGCCCTGCCCTGCCCTGGATTGGGCCTGCGCAACAGGTCCAGCACCGGGTGAGTGTCATAGCGCCGCTCGCGATCCTGGCACAGCAGCGGAACCGCCGCTGCCGCTTCGGCAATCAGGCGCACGGCGCGAAATCCGACCGGGTTTCCTGAAAACCCGGCCCGCGTCAGCGAAACCGTGTCGCGGGGCGACCAGACCACGCGCCCTGCTCCGGCCGACAGCGCCACGATCTTGCCCGTTGCGCTCGCCTTTGTTTCCACGGAAGCCTCGGACCTTGCCTGCCCGAACCAACGAAAACCCATGGTTTCCTCCTGATTTCCCAAGAAAAAAGGGCCGCCTTGCGCGACCCTTCTCGGACCTTCGGAGGCCCGGTTCAAATTCCGTCGGATCGTCAGAGACCCCTGATCTGCGGGTTCCTCGCATGCGCCGACGGTTCGATCATCAGCTCATGTATTGCCCAGACCAGTGCATCCAGACGGTCGGGCGATCCCTTGCCGTCATAGCCACGTACGGTCATTCGGCACATCTGGTCTTCCAGCGCCCCCAGCCCCCGCAAGTGATGAACTCGCCCCTGCTCGTAAAGCGCGGCGACTGGTTCGGCACGCAGCCCCTTGCCCCGCCCGGCCCGCAAGGCCTTGAAGGGCACCAGCGGATCGATCTGACGGACAACGCTTTCGACAAGATCGCCGCCCTGGTTGACCTCGGCCACCAGGCGTTCGGCACCGTGACGATCCATCGCCGAGATCGCGGCGCGGGCCCAGTCGGTCGGGCCGCCCCGCACGGTTGCGTCCTCCAGCACATAGGCCCGCCAGCCGGTCGCCGGCCCCTCGGCCCGGACGCCCGCGACAATGATGCCGCATTCGTCCGAGCCCGCTCCGCCCGTCACCGAAGGATCGACCGCGACCACGATGCGGGTCAATTCGGGGGCCTTGTCCGTCCGGCAGCGCTCCACCATCGCGGTCGTCCACAGCGCGCCTTCGACATCCTCCAGAAGCACGCCCTCCAGTTCCTGCCGACCCAGCCTGGTGCCCGCATAACGCTCTTCGACCTCGGCCAGGAAGCTCTCGGCCAGATAGGCGCGGTTCGCATCCGTCGGCGCATGGGTCGTGACGGTCGAGGCATTGCCCAGGATGCGCTTCAGCACCGCGACATTGCGCGGTGTCGTCGTCACCACTTGCTGGGGATGATCACCCAGCCGCAACGCGAATTGCAGCATGTCCCAGGTGTCCTCCGCCTTCTTCCACTTGGCCAGTTCATCGACCCATGCCGCGTCGAATTGGGGACCCCGCAGCGCCTCGGGCTCATGCGCCGAAAAGACCTGCGCCGTCGCCCCGTTCTGCCAGACCAGCCTGCGCCGGCCGGCTTCCCATACCGGCCGGCGGTCAGGAGGCGAGCAGGCCAGAATGCCCGACTCGCCAAAGACCATCACGTCGCGCGCCTGGTCAAATGTCTCACTGACCAGCGCCACCCGATGGGCGCGCCCCGGCATCTCCGGGGTCGCGCCCTCGACCTGCCCCCTGACCCATTCCGCGCCGGCGCGGGTCTTGCCCGCGCCGCGCCCGCCCATGATGACCCAGCTTTTCCAGTCGCCTTCGGGCGGCAACTGGTGCGGCAGCGCCCAGAACTCGAACAACCAGGGCAGGCTCGCCAGCGCATTGTCGCTGAGCCCCCCCAGGAATTCGTCAACCTCCCGAGGTTCGGCGCAGGCAAGCCAGGCGGCGCCCGATTTCATCTCGTGCCGCGACAAGGTCGAGAGCGCCTCCTTCGACCTGTCCGGCTGCATCCTTGCGAAGCTTGTCAACCTTGCCCCTTTCCTCCAGCACCAGATGCGCGGCCGCCCTCAGGTCGCGCACCAGTCGGCCGGATTCCTTCAATTCATTCGTTTCGCCGGCCTGGATCTTCAGCCGCAGCCGATGCAGATCCGCCGCATAGGACTGAAACAGCCCATCCGCGATTTCCAGCACGCTCATGTCGGGCACCACTTCGGCGCCAGCCATGTAAGGCCCTTCCGGTGGCTCAATCCCCGGATCGAAGTTCATCGTCATAGGTGTGTCGCCTTGCCCTCGTGTGATTGTCCGCACGAGCGAGCCATGAAAAAAGCGGCCCGAGGTCGTCGACCCGGCCGCTTGCCCATTTCTCCCAGCATGGATAATTTCTACCTTAGGGCGTTCGCAGAGTCAACGATAAACCCAAGGTTGAATACAGCTTTCGAATTTATTCTGTAAAATCAAATATCTAGGCACGCAACACCCCAGCGTGCGCCATGCGCAACGGGGCGAAAGGATCGCCCCGCTACATTCCGAATCTAGTCGCCTTGAACCGGAGACAAGGGTTGTCCGCGTTCCCGTTCGATCCTGCGCCAGCGGGCAACATTCTCATTGTGCTCCGCAAGGGTCCGCGCAAAGGCATGCCCGCCCGATCCGTCGGCGACGAAAAAGATGAAATCCGTCTCCTCGGGGTCCATCGCAGCCTCGATCGCGGCGCGGCCAGGATTGGCGATCGGGGTCGGCGGAAGGCCCGCGATCACATAGGTATTGTAAGGCGTGCGGCGGCGCAGCTCCGAGCCGCGAATGCCGCGATCCAGTACGCCCTGACCTTTAGTGACGCCATAGATCACCGTCGGGTCGGTCTCCAGACGCATTTCTCGGCGCAACCGGTTGATGAACACGCTTGCGACGACGCGGCGCTCGGCGGCGACCCCGGTTTCCTTCTCGATGATCGAGGCCATGATCAGCGCCTCTTGCGGCGTCGCATAGGGCAGATCCGGCTGACGCTTTTCCCATGCCGCAGCCAGGATCGACGCCTGGCGCTCGGCCATCTCGTCGATCAGGTCGCCCCGATCAGAGCCCTTTTGCACCTCATAGGTCTCGGGAGCGAGGCTGCCCTCATCGGGAACCTTGGCGACATTCCCGGCAAGGAACTTCGCCTGCTTCAGCCCCTCGACGATCTGCCAGCTGGTCACGCCCTCGGCCACCGTGATGCGCAGCCGCGAGGTCGCGCTTTCCTCGGCGGCCAGGATCGGGGCCGGGGCTTCCTCTTTGGCCGGGTCGTATTTGGCCTGCTCGGCCATCGAGCCCGTTTCGGGGTCAATATCGCGCAGCACCACCGAGTTCTCGCGCACGCCGATCCGCAGGGTCAGTTCGACCCCGCAGGTCGATGGGCCGCCCGCCGACAGGATATCGACGACCTGCTCCATCGTTGAATGCGCGGGGATGAGATAGGAGCCGAATTTCAGCCCCCCCGCCTTGCCCCGGTAGTCCGTTCCCGCACGAAAGATATAGCCATTCGAGACGACCCCCTGTTCCACCAACTGGTCGCTGACCGCGGCCAGACTGGCGCCCGGGGCGACGCGGACGCATTGCGCGGAAGCACTCGGACCAGGACTGCTGTATTCGTGCTTGCCCCAGGCAATCGCGGCCGCAACCGCGACCAGGATGACGATCAGCAGCGTCAGGAAGTTCGACGCGATATGGCGCCACATCATTGCGGGACGCGCCCCATGACAAGGCTGGCATTCGTCCCGCCAAAGCCGAAGCTGTTCGACAGAACGTAATCCACCTTGCGGCGAACAGCGGCATTCGCGGCCAGGTCGATCCGGGTTTCCCGCGCCGGATTGTCGAGATTGATCGTCGGCGGGCAGATCTGGTCACGGATCGCCAGGATGCAGAAGATCGCCTCGACCGCGCCAGCCGCGCCCAACAGGTGCCCGATCGACGATTTGGTCGAGGACATGACCACGTTGCCCGCGGCTTCGCCCAGCATCCGCTCGACCGCGCCCAGTTCGATCACGTCGGCCATGGTCGAGGTGCCATGCGCGTTGATGTAATCCAGATCGGCGGGCGCGATATTCGCGCGTTTCATCGCGGCGGCCATGCTGCGGAACCCGCCATCACCGTCTTCGGACGGCGCCGTGATGTGATAGGCGTCTCCCGACATGCCGTAACCCAGCACTTCGGCATAGATCTTGGCCCCGCGCGCCTTCGCGTGCTCGTATTCCTCCAGCACGACGACGCCCGCGCCCTCGCCCATGACGAAACCGTCGCGGCCCTCATCCCAGGGACGGCTGGCCGCCTTGGGATCGTTCTCGCATTTGGTCGACAGCGCCTTGCAGGCGTTGAAGCCCGCAACCCCGATCTCGCAGATCGGGCTCTCCGCGCCGCCCGCGATCATCACGTCGGCATCCCCCAGCATGATAAGCCGCGCCGCATCGCCGATGGCGTGCGCCCCCGTCGAGCATGCGGTGACGACGGCATGGTTCGGGCCCTTGAAACCGAAGCGGATCGAAACCTGCCCTGAAACAAGATTGATCAGCGCGCCGGGAATGAAGAAGGGCGAAACGCGCTTCGGCCCGCGCTCCTTGATCAGGACAGCTGTGTCGGCAATCGACGAAAGCCCGCCAATGCCCGAACCGATCATCACGCCGGTGCGGATGCGATCCTCTTCGGATTGGGGCTCCCAGCCCGCATCCTTCACCGCCTGATCGGCTGCGGCCATACCGTAAAGGATGAAGTCATCCACCTTGCGGCGGTCCTTGGGTTCCATCCAGTCATCGGGGTTGAATGTGCCGTCGGTCCCGTCACCATAAGGGATCTCGCAGGCATATTTCGTCGCGACATCCTTGGCATCGAACCGCGTGATAGGTCCCGCGCCGGATTCCCCGGCGAGAAGGCGCCTCCAGGTCTCTTCGACCCCCGAGGCCAGCGGCGTGACCATACCAAGGCCGGTGACGACAACTCTGCGCATAGACGGCTCCTTAACCCTCGCTTAATCGCTGCGGTTCTACACGCGGCCAGTCCTCGGCGCAACGCCATGACTTTTCGCACGGTCCCGGAACCTGTGACGATGCTTTGGGCTTCCTTTGCGGAAAGCCGGATTCCCGTTCCGAGCGCCATTGAACCGACCCGAAAAGGGCCTATGATTTCCGATAGGTCCTGCAGATGATGGAAAGGTTGACGTATGACGACCCAGACCAAGGCCAGCGCCGAAGCAGCATTGGATGAAATAGTGAACGTGACCTCGGTCGTCCTTCCAGATCCGCATCCTGCTCCGCCGCCATTGGCCGAAGCTTCGGGGCAAACCGCCGAGGAAATCCGGCGCCGGATGGATGAAATCAACCTTCAAGACAGCAGTTCCATCGTTCATTTCGGTGCCCGCGCACAGAATGAACTGCAAGAGATCAGCCAGGAAATGCTCGCCGATGTGAAGAACAAGGATGTCGGCCCGGTCGGCGAATCCCTGCGCGAGATCGTGACCACGATCCGCGGCTTCTCGGTCAGCGAACTCGATGTGCGCCGCGAACGCAGCTGGTGGGAACGCCTGACCGGTCGCGCCGCGCCCTTCGCGAAATTCGTCGCGAATTACGAAGAGGTCCAGTCCCAGATCGACAAGGTTGCCGCCGATCTGGACAGCCATCAGCACCGCCTGCTGAAGGATGTCCGCTCGCTCGACGTGCTCTACGATCGCACGCTGGCCTTTTATGACGAACTCGCGCTCTACATTGCCGCCGGCGAGGAAAAGCTGGCGCAGATCGACGCGAACGAGATCCCCGCAAAGGAAGCCTTGATCGAATCCGCCGCCGAATCCGAAAAGGTCATGGCCGCGCAAGAGATGCGCGACCTGCGCGCCGCGCGTGACGATCTGGAACGCCGCGTGCACGACCTGAAGCTCACGCGCCAGGTCACGATGCAATCCCTGCCCTCGATCCGACTTGTGCAGGAAAATGACAAATCCCTGATTACCAAGATCAATTCGACGCTGGTGAACACGGTCCCGCTTTGGGAAACGCAGTTGGCACAAGCCGTCACCATCAGCCGCAGCGCCCAGGCCGCCAAGGCGGTCAAGGATGCGAATGATCTGACGAATGATCTGTTGACCGCGAATGCCAAGAACCTGCGCCAGGCCAATCAGGCCATCCGGACGCAGACCGAGCGCGGTGTTTTCGACATCGAATCCGTGCGTGCCGCGAATGCCGAGCTGATCGCGACGATCGAGGACAGTCTCCGGATCGCGGACGAAGGCAAGGCACGTCGTGCCGCAGCCGAGGATGAACTGAAACATATGGAGGGCGAATTGCGCCGAACCCTGGCATCTGCCAGCGCCTCCCAGAACCGCCTCCAACCCCAGACGTCCCCTGCTACGGAAAGATCGTGACACGCCAACCGGGTCTTGCGTCCAGCCATCACGGCCTTTTCCCGCGGTCGGGCATTGCCTGTCTCGCTTTCGCGCTCCTCTCGGCCTGCTCCGATCTGCCGGCCGAACCAGGGTCGTCAACCTCCTCGATCCGGGCGGTGGCGCCCCAGCCCCGCCCCGACCGAGAGGCGCTGACCCAGGCCGCGCTTCGTCGCGATCGTGCCGAGCGGGCCCGCGCGGCCAACGACGCGGCTGCCGCAGCCGCCGATACGCCGGCAAGCACCAATATGAGGGACTATCTGCAAGGGGTCGAAGAAACGCTTGTCGCGCGCGGGCTGCTGCGCACCGACAGCGGCAACGAAATCGAGATGACGCCCGAGCGGCTTACGGACGACTTCGTCCGCATCGCCCTTTATGACGAATATTCCCGCGACGGTGGCCAACTGGTTTCCCGCCCCTCGCCCGCCCCTTTGCGGCGCTGGGAACAACCCGTCAGGCTCAATATCGAGTTCGGCGCGTCGGTTTCGTCGGCGCAGCGCGCGCGTGATCGCTCGGATATCGCAGCCTTTGCCTCGCGGCTGCAATCAGCATCGGGCCGGCCTGTCTCGCTCGGGATCGACAACGGCAATTTCACCGTGCTCATCGTCAGCGAGGACGAGCGCCACCAGATCGGCCCCCGCTTGGCCCAGCTGGTGCCCGGCATCCCCGAAGGCGACATCTCGGCATTGCGCGAACTTTCACCGCAGAATTATTGCACCGTTTTCGCCTATTCCCGCGGCAATATTGCCACCTACGACCGGGCGGTCGCGCTGATCCGGTCGGAAACCCCACCGCGCCTGCGGCGCTCGTGCATCCACGAGGAAATCGCACAAGGACTTGGGCTTGCCAATGACAGCAGGCTGGTTCGCCCCTCGATCTTCAATGATGACGAGGAATTCGCCTATCTCACCCCGCATGACGAACTCTTGCTGAAGATCCTTTATGATCCGCGCCTTCGCCCCGGCATGAACGAGGCCGAGGCCCGGCCGATCGTGCTCGAGATCGCGCGCGAGTTGCTCGGGACAAGCGCCTGAGACACGCAAACTCCGGGCGTCGGGACTTGACGCTGCTTTTCTGCGCGGCACTATCAGGAACGACAGACATCCGGTTCACATCAACACCGTGAAAGGCATGGTCATGGGCATCCTCGACATTCTCGGCGGCGAGTTCATCGACATCATCGAATGGACCGACGACACCCGGGACACGATGGTCTACCGCTTTCCCACCGTCGGAAAGGCCATAAAATACGGCGCCAAACTGACCGTTCGCGAAGGCCAGTCCGCCGTTTTCATCCACGAGGGCCAGCTTGCCGATGTGTTCGGCCCGGGCCTTTACATGCTGGAAACCAACAACCTTCCGATCCTGACGCGCATCCAGCACTGGGATCATGGCTTCCGCAGCCCGTTCAAGTCCGAGATCTACTTCGTCAATACGACGCGGTTCAACGACCTGAAATGGGGCACCAAGAACCCCGTGATCGCGCGGGACCCGGAATTCGGCCCGGTCCGCATCCGTGCTTTCGGCACCTATTCGATGCGCGTGACCGATCCCGGCAAGTTCATGCTGGAAATCGTCGGAACCGACGGCGAGTTCACCAAGGACGAAATCACCTTCCAGCTGCGCAACATCATCGTGCAGGAATTTTCGCGCATGATCGCCGGTTCCGGCATCCCGGTTCTCGACATGGCCGCGAACACCGGCCAGTTCGGCAAGATGGTCGCCAAGGCGATCGCCCCGACCATCGCCGAATACGGGCTCAACATCCCCGAATTCTATATCGAGAACATCAGCCTGCCCGACGAGGTCGAAAAGATTCTCGACAAGCGGACCTCGATGGGGATCGTCGGGGATCTCGACCGCTTCGGCCAATATGCCGCCTCCGAGGCGATGCTGAACGCCTCGAACCAGCCCGGCGGCATGGGGGCAGGCTTGGGTGCCGGTCTCGGAGCGGGCATGGGGGCGGCAATGGCCGGCATGCAGCGCGGCCCTTGGGGTGCCGTGCCGCAGCAGGCCGCACCGCAAAGCCCGCCGCCCTTGCATCCCGAAACGGTCTGGCACATCGCGGTCAATGGTCAGGCCGAGGGGCCATATGGCCGGGCGCATCTGGGACGGCTGGCGCATGAAGGCAGGTTCAGCCGGGAAACACTGGTCTGGACACCGGGTCAGGATGGCTGGAAGCCTGCGGATGATGTCATCGAACTTGCCCAGCTTTTCACGGTTGCACCGCCGCCACCCCCGCTACCCAAAGAGGACGGCTGAGCGGCCTGAATGCCTACCCCTCCGTCAGAATACCGCTATCCGTGCGAGAATTGCGGTGCGAGCCTCGAATTCTCGCCCGGCCAGCAACGGTTGCACTGCCCCTATTGCGGACATGAGCAGGACATAAGTCCCGGCGCCGCCCGCGCCCCCAGCCGGCAGTCCAGAGAGGGGCCGTGGGGAGATCAGATGATCCTGCGCGATCCAACTACGGGGCGCGCGCTGCAATGGGATGCCAGCCACAAGGCACCAGAGCTGGTCGAACTGCCGCTGGAACAGGGGCTGCGCATCGACCGCAACAGCACCCTGACCGAAACCGTCCGTACGCTTTCCTGTCCGAATTGCGGCGCCAAGATCGAGATCACCTCGGATAGCCACGCATCAAGCTGCCCGTTCTGCGCAACGGCAGTCGTCACCGATACCGGCAGCATGCGACTGCTGAAACCGCAGGGGGTGCTGCCCTTCGTCATCCGCGAGGAACAGGCCAAGGCCGCGCTGGAAAGCTGGCTCAAGGGGCTGTGGTTCGCGCCTTCGGGGCTGACGGCCTATGCCCGGCGTGGACGCCGCATGAACGGGATCTATTCGCCCTTCTGGACCTTCGACGCCTCGACCCGCTCGCTTTATTCCGGGATGCGGGGCGATTGGTATTACGAAACGGTCTGGGTCACGGAAGAGGTGAACGGCCGAATGCAGCGGGTCGCGCGACAGGTCCGCAGGACCCGATGGACTTCGGTCTCCGGACAGGTCGCGCGAAATTTCAACGATGTGCTCGTGCTCGCCGCCAGTTCGCTGCCCCGCCGCATCACCGACGCGCTTACGCCGTGGGATCTTTCGCATCTCGTGACCTATCAGCCTGAATATCTCGCGGGCTTCATGGCCGAGGGCTACACGATCCCGCTGGCCTCGGGACATCAGATCGCGCGCCAGGAAATGTCGGGTGTCATCGCCATGGATGTGCGCCGCGCCATTGGCGGCAACGAACAGCAGATCGCCTCGATCCAGACATCGCATTCAGATGAAACCTTCAAGCACATCCTGCTGCCGGTCTGGACCGCCGCCTATCGCTATAACGGGAAAAGCTACCGTTTCGTGGTGAATGGACAATCGGGACGGGTGCAGGGCGAGCGGCCCTGGTCTGTCTGGAAGATCACACTCGCCGTGATCGTCGCGCTTCTGATCCTGATGGCGCTGCTCTGGCTCAATGAAAGCCAGAACTTCGTGCGTGTCGGACAAGGGTCGGCCTATCGCATGCTTCCCATGGACGCGGCGCCCGGCTATCACCTGCCCATGACCGAAGCGACCGGCCCCGCCGCCGTCGCGATGATGGAGACGAAAGCATGATCCTTTGTGCCGGAGAATCGCTGATCGACATGGTGCCGGAAAACGGGACCTTCCGTCCGCTCGCGGGGGGCGCGGTCTATAATACCGCGATCGCCTTGGGGCGGATCGGCGCGCCTTCGGGCTATCTCTGGCCGATCTCGCGCGATCCCTTTGGCGAAATGTTGCTGCGTCCCCTGGCCGAAGCGAATGTGGATACATCGCTCTGCCCCCGCTCGGACCGCCTGACGACACTGGCCTTCGTCACGCTGACCGGCGGCGAGGCGCGCTATTCCTTCTATGATGAGGGCTCGGCGGGCCGCATGCTCACGCCCGAAGACCTGCCCGCCATCCCGGACGAGATATCGGCGCTTTTCATCGGCGGGATCAGCCTTGTGCCCGATCCCTGCGGCGCGGCGGTCGAGGAACTGGTCGCCCGGCTTCACCCGCGTGTTCCCGTGATGATCGACCCGAACATCCGCCCCTTCTTCATCGCCGATCCCGACCGTTACCGGGCGCGGCTCGAACGGTTGATCGGCATGGCTGACCTGGTGAAGCTTTCGGCCGATGACCTCGAATGGCTGATGCCCGGCGCAAGCTTCGAAGAGGCCGCAAGCACCATCCTGGCCAAGGGGGCCAAGGTCGTCTTCCAGACCGGCGGCGCACAGGGCGCAGCCGCGCATTGGTCGGGCGAAAGGATCAGCGCGCCCGCGCTGCGGGTCGACGTCGCGGACACGATCGGTGCGGGCGACACGTTCAACGCTGGCGTGCTGGCAGCATTGCACGCCGAAGGTGCGCTGTCCCGTGAGGGTATCGACGATCTGAGGCCCGAAACGCTGCTGAAGGCCCTGACCCTTGGCACCCGCGCGGCGGCCGTCACGGTTTCGCGCCCCGGTGCGAACCCGCCCTGGGCACATGAGCTGGCCGCCCTGCCATCGTGAATGACAAAGGCCGCGCATTGCGCGGCCTTCACTTTGATGGACAGAACGGCTCAGATCGCTTCGAACTGCGCCTTTTGTCGTGCCGTCCAGCTGACGGTCAGGCTGACACCGTTCTCGTCGATCTCTTCGGACTGGACGATGGATTGCTGGTGCAACCATGCGCGGCGGCGACCGTCTTCAAGTGCAAGGCGCAGCACGGCTTCCTCGCGCGGTTCGTCCAGCGCCTCGGCCAGGCGGGCATCGATTGCCGCCGCAAGTTCCTCCAGACCGTCGCCCGACAGCGCGCTGATCGCCTGCACCCCCTCGGTCCGGGCATCGGTGCGGCGCAGCGCATCGCGGATTTCCGGGGAAAGCGCGTCGATCTTGTTCCAGACCTCGATCAGCGGCACATCCTCTTCGACGCCGAGGCTACCCAGGATCTCACCGACGTCGCCGGCCTGCTCTTCGGTTTCGGGATGGCTGATGTCGCGGACATGCAGGATCAGGTCGGCCGCCAGCACCTCTTCCAGCGTGGCACGGAATGCCGCGACCAGTTCATGCGGCAATTCGCTGATGAACCCGACCGTATCCGACAGAATCACTCGTCGTCCACCCGGTAGCGTCAACTGCCGCATGGTCGGGTCAAGCGTCGCGAAAAGCTGATCCTTGGCCATGACCTCGGCGCCGGTCATCCGGTTGAACAGCGTCGATTTGCCCGCATTCGTGTAGCCCACCAGCGCGACGATCGGGTAAGGCACCTTGGCCCGCGCCTTGCGGTGCAGCTCGCGTGTCTTGACGACGCGCTCAAGCTGGCGGCGCAGGCGGATCATCTGTTCGTCGATCGCACGGCGGTCGGCCTCGATCTGGGTTTCCCCCGGACCGCCGACAAAGCCAAGACCGCCGCGCTGGCGTTCAAGGTGGGTCCAGGCGCGTACCAGGCGCGTGCGCTGATAGGCCAGCGCCGCAAGCTCGACCTGCAGCACGCCTTCGCGCGTATGCGCCCGATCCGCGAATATCTCGAGGATCAGCCCGGTCCGGTCCAGGATCTTTACGCCCCATTCCTTTTCCAGGTTGCGCTGCTGGACCGGGGTCACCGGCCCGTCGATCAGCACCAGCTCGGCCCCCTCGCCTTCCGACGCGGCCTTCAGGTGATCGCCGATCTCCTGCCGTTTTCCCTTGGAGAACAGCATGCCGGCATCGGGACTGCGCAGACGCGCAACTTCCGCCCCCGCGACATCGATCGCGGGGAGCGCATGGGCAAGTGCAATGGCTTCTTCAAGCGCCAACTCGGGCGAGCGGCGCGTCCGCGAATTCCCCAGATCCGGATGGATCACATAGGCACGAGTGGGGCGTTCGCGGGTCTCGGTCAGTTCTGCCAATCAGTCCTCGCCGTCGTAAAGGCTGATCGGTTGCCCCGGCATGATGGTCGAAATGGCATGCTTGTAGACCAGCTGCGATTGTCCATCGCGGCGCAGCAGCACGCAGAAATTGTCGAACCAGGTGATCACACCCTGCAGCTTGACGCCATTGATAAGGAAGATCGTGACCGGAACCTTTCCTTTGCGGACGTGGTTCAGAAAAGCATCCTGAAGATTTTGTTTGTCGCCGGCCATCCCGTGCACCTTGTTCTTATCGCTGTTTTTCAAGACTTAGGCGAGCCATCCGGGCCATGCAAGCGCGCGGAGAGAGAACTGGCGCGTTGCGTTGCATGAACGCCATGTAAATCATTTTCGCCAGTATTCGGGGGAAAGCAATGCAAGCAGCGCAAGTGTCTCGATTCTTCCGACGATCATGGCACCTGCCAGAACGCCCTTGGTGATCGCGGGCAAACCCGCCCAACCTTCCCACGGCGCGCCGGCCATCCCGGCCGATCCCTGGAATGTCGGGGTCAGGGGAATCACCCCCGCAAGCGGGCCGGTATTGGTCAGGGCCGCAATGGACAGGATCGTCGCGCTGTCGAATTCGATCTCCTGAAGCGAGATGAGCATGACGATCGCGGCGATCGAACTGGCGAAAAGCATGAAGAAGATGAAGGCGAGATAGGCACCTTCGCGCCGCAGCCGTCTTGCCATCAGCCCGCCCCCACCGATCGAGGCCGGGTGGACAATCCGTTCCAGTTCGCGCTCGCTATGACGCGCCAGGGCGTAGACCCGCAGCAGCTTCACACCGCCGGCGGTCGTCGCCACGCCGCCCCCCATGATCGCAAGCCCGGCCAGCATCAGCCCGGGAGAACTGAGCCCGGACCAGTTGCGCGCGCCCTGCCATTCGTTCGAATTCCACCCTGTCGTGGTCAGGTAGCTCAGCGCGCTGAAAACACCGCCCCAGGCGGCGGCCACCGCACTGTCGAATGTCTCGATCATGCCGCGCGCCCCGCTGGGCGTTACCCCGATAGCGCCCAGGAAATGTCGCAGAAACAGCATGCTCGACACCAGCAGGACGACAAAGACGGCCAACCTCAACTCGGGGTCCGTCCACCAGCTTTCCGAAGTCTTGAGTTCGCCCCCACCGGGCCAGAATCGCCGCGACAGGGCTGGCAGCAGGAACAGGAAGATCAGGATCTCGCCCGCGAGGCCGCTCGAATGCGCGGCGGGGCCATTCACCGGGCTGATGCCACTGGTCGAAAGCGTCCCCATCGCGCGGGTCAGCGCGACAAGCCCCGGCTCGCCCAGTATCAAGAGCAATGTCCACATCGCGAGCGTGAGCCCGGCATAGACCGGAAACACCTGCCGGAACGAGCGCATCGTCCGGCTGACCGGGTCCGAAAGCTCGGAACGGAAGGTCGGAGACGAAATATGGGTGGTCGGACTGCGCGGCCGCGCCGAGGCCGGAAGCCGTTCGAAGCTTTCGTTCCTGCCATAGGGCGACGAGATGATCTCGAACCCCCCGACCCGCAGCGGGGCAAGCAGCGAGACGGCCGCGACCAGCATGAACAGACCCCCCATCCAGCCCACCATCGAGCGCCACAAATGCAGGGGCGCAGGCAGCAGTTCAGCCGAATACAGCGTCGCCCCGGTCGTCGTCAGGCAAGAGATCATCTCCCACCAGGCATTGAAGAAGCCGGTATCGCGCAGGCCAAGCAAAAAGGGCACGGCCATCATCGCGGGCAGCAGCGTCATCGCGCCGACCATCGTCAGCAGCACGCTGCGCGGGCGTGATGCGCGGGGCCGGTCGGCGGTGGCGATCCCGACAAGCGCCGACATGATCAGGAAAACCCCGCCACAGCTTAGAAATGCCTGACCGAGATGGTGCATTTCCAGCGCATGGGCATAGGCGCCCGGCAGGATCATCGACAGCGCCACGATCCCCGCAAGGATGACAAGAAGCGGCAGGCGCAGCAGCAGATCCATAGCGGGCCTCAGAAGAAGTCGATCGAGACCTGCAGCAGGCGCTCGACCTCCGCAATGTCCGACGTCAGTGCGAAGATGACGACAAGGTCGCCCTCTTCGATGCGCAGATCGCCGGTGGGCTTGACCACGCGGCTGCCTTTCATGACGGCGCCGATCAACGCGCCTTCCGGGAACTCGATGTCACGGATCGGCCTGCCCGCGATGGGCGAAGTCGACAGCACCTGCGCCTCGATCACCTCGGCCTCGGCATCACCGACGGAGTAGATGTCGCGCACCCGGCCGTGCCGGATATGGCGCAGGATGGTCGAAACCGTGCTGGCCCGGGGGTTGATGAAGGCGTCAATGTCCAGCGTGTCCATCAGCGACATCAGCGTCGGGTCGTTGATCAGCGAAATGGCAAGCTTAGCCCCCGCCTGTTTGGCACGGACAGCGGCCAGGATATTCGTCTTGTCGTCATCGGTCACGGCAAGAACCGCATCCGTGCGCGGCACGCCCGCCTCTTCCAGCAATTCGGCTGAAAGCCCGTCGCCATTCAGCACGATCGTCCGGTTCAGCGTGTCGGCGGCATCCTCGGCTCGGGCGCGGTCGCGCTCGATCACCTTGACGCGCACCCGCTCGGCCCGCGATTCCAGGGTCTGCGCCACCGCAAGACCGACATTCCCTGCCCCGATGATCACGACGCTTTCCTGCCTTTCGGCAGGCTTGCCAAAGATCTCCAGCGTGCGCGGCACGTCTTCGGACAGGGTGAAGACATAGATCTGGTCGCCGTCGAAAAGCTGATCGCCGGGTTCGGGCGCAAAAAGCTTTCCGCCCCGCCGCACCCCGGCCACGATCGCGCTGAGGCTGGAAAACATCTCGTCCAGCTGGCGCAGCGGTGTGTTCAGAACCGGGCTGTCGGATTCGAGCGATATCCCCAGAAGCTGCAGCCGACCGTTCAGGAAGCTTTCGGCGTCGAAGGTCGAGGGCGCGGAAAGCCGCTGCAGGGCCGCGCGCGCCACTTCGCGTTCCGGGCTGATCACCACGTCGATCGGCAGGTGGTCGGTACGGTAGAGATCGGAATAGATCGCATCCAGATAGGCCGAGGAACGCAGACGCGCGATCTTGCGCGGCACCTGGAAAACGGAATGCGCGACCTGGCAGGTCACCATGTTCACTTCGTCCGAATGCGTCGCCGCGATGATCAGGTCGGCATCGCGTGCGCCTGCGCGGTCAAGCACGTCGGGATGGCTGGCAAAACCCGTCACGCCCTGCACATCCAGCGCATCGGTTGCACGACGGATAAGCTCGGCGCTGGTGTCGATGATGGTGACGTCGTTGCGCTCGCCAGCCAGATGGCGCGCGATGTGCCAGCCGACCTGGCCGGCCCCGCAAATGATGATCTTCATCTTGGCCTTGTCCCTTCAGCCCCCGGCGCGGCCGATCCTAGCGCGGCCATGGAATTGCGCATACAGCAAAAATCCGGTGCCGGGCAGCCCGCATGCGTGCGTCCGGACGGGGCCCGGACCGCACGCGATGCGGGCTCACTTGCCCATCAGTTCTTCTTCAACACGGACGCCGCCAACGACGCCCAACGATTTCAGCTTGCGATGCAGCGCCGAGCGCTCCATCCCGACGAACTGCGCGGTGCGGCTGATATTGCCGCCAAAGCGGTTGATCTGCGCCAGCAGGTATTCCCGCTCGAACAGCTCGCGTGCCTCGCGCAGGGCCAGGCTGGTGATCTGCGGTCCCAGCGCAAGCGTATCGCTTGAACCGGTTTGGCCGCCCTGTGCCTCCAGCTCACCCGGGACGATCGGACCGGACCCATCGCCAAGGATCAGGACCCGTTCGATCACGTTGCGCAGCTGCCGGATGTTGCCGGGCCAGGCCATGACCTGAAGCGCGGCAACGGTTTCTTCCGGCAGGGTCCGCAGCGGGAGACCCTGAGCGGCATGGAACTGCGCGATGAAATGCTCGGCCAGGTGGGCGATATCCTCGCGGCGCTCGGCCAGCGACGGGACCGGGACCGGGACGACGTTCAGCCGGTCATAAAGCTCCTGTCGGAAACGTCCCGCCGTGATCTCGGTCGCAAGGTCGCGGTTGGTCGAGGAAATCACCCGCAGATCGACCCGCACCTTGTCGGTGCCGCCAGAACGCTGGAACTGCTGTTCGGTCAGGACGCGCAGGATCTTGGTCTGCGTGCCCAAGGGCATGTCCGCGACCTCGTCGAAATAGATCACGCCCCCATGGGCCTGTTCCAGAAGACCGGGCTCGATCCCGCGTTCGCTGGTTTCGCGGCCGAACAGCACCTCTTCCATATGCTCGGGCTCGATCGTCGCGCAGGGCACGGCGATGAAGGGTTCGCGCGCGCGGGGGCTTTGGGCATGAATGTAGCGTGCGGCCATTTCCTTGCCCGCGCCGGGCTCACCCGACAGCATGATCCGCCCGTTCGACTTCGACACCTTGTCGAGCTGCTCGCGCAACCGCCGGAAGGCGGCGGAATTGCCCAGCATCTCGGCCGCGCGGGATTCGCTTCGTTTCAGCGTCGAGTTCTCGCGCCTCAGCCGCGATGTCTCCATCGCGCGACGGATCACGACCAGAAGCTGGTCGATGTTGAAGGGCTTTTCGATGAAGTCGTAAGCCCCCTGCTTGATCGCGGCGACCGCGATCTCGATGTTCCCATGCCCCGAGATGATCACGACGGGAACGTCGGGATTGTTGCGCTTGACCTGCTTCAGGATGTCGATCCCGTCCATCTTGCTGTCCTTCAGCCAGATGTCGAGGATCATCAGGGCGGGTTCGGCAAGGTTGATCTCGGCCACGGCCTGGTCGGAATTCGCGGCCATTCGTGTCGAGAAGCCCTCGTCCCTGAGAATGTCCGAGATCAGTTCGCGAATGTCTTTTTCGTCGTCAACGATGAGGATGTCAGTCATTTCACGTGGTCCTGCTCTAGTTTCTGGCGCCGCGCCGACAGGCGCACGGGCTGGCGTTCGCGGGGCAGGCGGATCTGGGCCATCGCACCCCGGTGACCGCCTGCGTCGGTCAGGGTGAAATTGCCGCCATGCTCCTCGACGATCTTCTTGACGATGGGTAGGCCCAGCCCGGTGCCTCCCTGCTTCATGGTGACATACGGCTCGAACAGCCGCGAACGGTCCTCGGGCAGGCCCGGTCCGTTGTCGATGATCCGGATCGTCACCGCATCCGGCGCAGAAGTCAGCTCGACCCTGATTTCGGGTCTCCAGCCTTCGGGCGGATCTGCCCGCAATTCATCAAGCGCTTCGCCCGCATTCTTCAGAAGGTTGGTAAAGACCTGCCGCATCATGCCCGCATCGGCATCGACAATCACCGGTTCATCCGGGATCTGCGACACCAGCGCCCCCTGCAACGCATCGCGCTGCATCAACTCGCTGTCGCGCAAAAGCTTTGCGATGTCGGTTTCCTTGCGATCCGGCTCGGGCATGCGGGCAAAGCGCGAGAACTCGTCCACGATCCGGCGCAGGTCATTGGTCTGGCGGATGATGACTTCGGTATATTGTTCGAGCGCCTCGCGATCATTTCCGGCGATGGGGCCGAACTTGCGTTTCAGACGCTCGGCCGAAAGCTGGATCGGGGTCAAAGGGTTCTTGATCTCATGCGCGACGCGGCGGGCCACGTCGCCCCAGGCCGCCATGCGCTGCGCCGAGACGAGATCGGTCACATCATCGAGCGCAACGACATAGCCTTCCAGCCCGCCTGCGGCACCGCGCCGGATGGCCATCCGCACAAGCAGGCTTTCCACCCGACCTTCGCGGCTGAGCCGGATCTCGTCCTGCACCGATTCATTCACCGATTGCTCAAGACGGTCGAACAGCGGCGCGAATTCCGGCACCAGTTCGGAAAGCAGCCGGTCATGCGATGCGTCCGGGTCCAGCCCCAGAAGACGCGTCGCCGACCGGTTCAGGAAATCGATCTCTCCCGCCGCGTCCAGCCCGATCACGCCCGCCGTGACCGAGGACAGAACGGAATCGAACAGACGCCGTCGATCGTCGGCGGCACGATAGCTTTCGACAAGCTCCTGTCGCTGCGCCTTCAACTGTCGGGTCATGCGGTTGAAGCTTTGTCCCAGCGTCTGGATTTCGTCCCCCGTGTCGGGTTCGGGGATCTGCAGGTCAAGATTGCCCTGCCCGACCTGTTCGGATGCTTCGGCCAGACGGCCGATCGGGCGGGACAGCCGGTCGGCGAACCACAGTCCCAGCCACATCGCAGCTGCCACAAGAAGCAGCGCAAAGCCCAGATAGAGCATCGAAAATTCCAGAAGCACGCGACCGCGTTCCTGTTCAAGCCGCTGGTATTCGCCGACGCTCTGGCGGGTGTCGTCCAGCAGCCCCAGCAATTTCCCGTCGACATCCCGCGTCACGTAAAGATAGCGGTCCGCAAGCGGGGTCAGCGGGACCAACGCGCGAAATTCGTTGTTCTGCCAATCCTGGATCAGCACCAACCCCTGGCTTTGGGCCTGGTCGAACTGGACGGGCGAGGGCTGTTCATACCAGAACTGATAGCTGCGTTCGCCGCGCGCCCTGATCGTGCCGCGCCCGTCGATCACATAGGCTTCGCGCAGCCCGCGCTGGATTTGCACCTGGCCCTGCCCCAGAAGCTGGCGCAACTCGCCATCCCCCAGCATCGGATTCTGCCGGGCGGCCTGGATCAGCGCGCCGGCCAGAAGCTTGGCATCATTGGTCAGGTCGCGGCGATGTTCTTCCTGATAAGCCTCGGCGGCGGCAAGCGAACTGCGCACCACCTGCTGGACGCGGTTCGAGAACCACCCTTCCAGACCGATATTCACGGTAAGTCCCGCGAAAAGCGCGACAAGCACCGTGGGCACGAGCGCGATCGTCGCAAAGACCCCGACGAGCCGCAGGTGCAGGCGCGATCCTGCCGCCGAGCGCCGCCGCGCCGCGACAATGCCCGTCATCCGCGTGGCCACCAGTCCAGTGAGCACGATCAGGTAGAGAAGATCGGCCAACAGCACGAGGCGCAGCAGCGCCCGACCATATTCGGCCCCAGCCAACGGGCCCATGATCGTGAAGGTCAGGCCAGCAAGAACCGGACCCAACACGGCCAATCCCACTGTGGCCACGTTACGAACGCGACGAAGGCGCCGCAATCGCACGACGCGTTCCCATGTGTCCCTGGACAGCGATCCCGCCAACTCGCCCGACCTCACGGTTTCGCCGCTGTTCCGCGGCGTTTCTGTGGCCGCTGCGTGACTTCCGTGCGACCATCTGTGGCCGTTTTACATCAGCTTGCGGCGCCGTGTCACCTCGATATTCAGATCTGTAAGCTTCTTGCGCAGCGTATTGCGGTTGATGCCAAGCAGATCGGCGCATCTGAGCTGATTTCCGCCGGTCGCATCCAATGCGATTTCCAACAGCGGCTTTTCGATTTCGCGCAGGATCCGGTCATAAAGACCCGGAGGCGGCAGTTGATCGCCATGCAGGTCGAAATACCGCTGAAGATGCATCTCGACCGATTGCGACAGCCGAGCATTCGAAGGCTCGTTGATCGGGCCGGCCGAAGATGACGAGGCCGGCGAGGGCGAGGCCGCGACGGGCGCAACGCTTGCCGGGCGGCCTGCGGAAGAAGCTGCCGCGCTTGCTCCGGATGCGTTCACAGGCACGGATTCCTGCAGCGCGGCGCGTGCTTCGGCCTCGGTGATCTCGGTCCCCGCCGCGGTCAAAGCCAGCCGACGCATCAGGTTTTCAAGCTCGCGCACATTGCCCGGAAAGGCATAGGACCGGATCAGCCCTGTCGCACCTTCCGACAGGCTGCGCGCTGGCAGGCCCTGTGACGCGGCGCGCGCCAGCAGGTGGCGGGCCAATGGCGGAATATCGTCAACACGCGAACGCAGAGGCGGCACCGTGATCGTGACCCCGGCCAGACGGTAATAAAGATCGGCGCGCAGGCGACCTGCGGCCACATCGGCCTGCGGTTCGGGGCCTGTGGTCGAAACGAGCCGCGGCATCTGGTTGCGCGCCGGGCCCACCTCCCATGCCTCGATCAGGCCGATCAGGCGTGCCTGCGCGGCGGCACCGAATCCGGCCGGGTCCTCGATCAACAGCGTCCCCCCACTGGCACGTTCGCCCGCACGGTGGATCGCATCTTCCGACAAATCCGCCGAGGTCAGCACGGCAAAGCCCGCATCCCGGCGGTCCGACAGGTCATGAAACGAGCGCGCGACCACGGTCTTGCCAACGCCCGCCTCGCCCGCGATCATCACCGGAAGATCGGCATTCAGCACGCGGGCGACCATCCGGAACAGGCTCTGCATCGCCGGAGCATGGCCGATCAAAGGCAAGGTCGGGTCGGTCGCACTTTCCGGAGAAGGGATCGCCGTCGGGGTCGGGTCGGACTTGCGGGCGCGGCGCGACAACGCCTGGTTCGCCCGCACCATCAGGTCCGGCAGGTCGAAAGGTTTCGGCAGATAGTCGAAGGCGGCCGCCTCGGTCGCGCGGATCGCGGTCACGATGGTGTTCTGGGCCGAGATCACGATCACGGGCAGGTCGGGCCTTGCCTTGCGGATTGCCGGGATCATGTCGATGCCGTTGCCATCTGGCATCATCACATCGGTGATGACCAGATCGCCCCGGCCCTCTTCGACCCAGCGCAGAAGCTGCGCCAGCGATCCGGTCGCATGGACGCGGCACCCCGCTCGGGTCAGCGCCTGGGTCAAGACTGTGCGGATGGTGCGGTCGTCATCAGCGATCAGAACGGTGCCGTCCATGGTTTACCTCAGGCTTTGGGAAGTGAAATGCGGAATACTGTCCGACCAGGGCGGGAATCGAGCCCGATCCAGGCGCCGTGGTCGGTGATGATCTTAGAGACCAGGGCAAGGCCCAGCCCCGTGCCGTTCTCGCGCCCCGAAACAAAGGGCTCGAAGACCTGATCTGCGATGGATTCGGGAATGCCCGGCCCGTCATCCTCGATCTCGATCTGCAATGGCAGGCTCCGGCCATGCGGCTCGGCCTCGGTCGGGGCCATGCGCAGCGTGCCATCATAGAAGCTGCGGATGCGGATCGTGCCGGTGTCGCGCCCGTCGCGCCGAATGGCTTCGGCGGCATTCTTGACGAGGTTCAGGCAGACCTGGACAAGCTGATCGTTATCGGCCAGCGCCGGCGGCAGCGACGGGTCATAATCCGGGACGATCTTCATCCCCTTGCCGAAACCGACCGCAGCCGATCTGCGCACGCGCTCAAGCACGTCATGGATATTGACCTCGGTCAGCTTCGGAGCCGAGGTGTCGCCGAAACGCTCGACCTGATCCAGAAGCTCGACGATGCGGCGCGACTCCGCCACGATCAGGTCGGCCAGGTCGCGATCCTCGGGCGCGAGGTTCATGCCGATCAACTGGGCCGCGCCCCGGATGCCCGCCAGCGGGTTCTTGATTTCATGCGCGAGCATTTCGGCCATGCCGATGGCCGAGCGCGCGGCCGAGCGCACCGCCCGCCCTTGGCCCAGCCGCCCCGAACCTTCGCCCGGGGCGATCAGGATGACGACACCCCCCTCGGGGCTGGGCACCGGCCCCGCATGGATCGAGGCGACGCGATCGGCATGCCCGCCCAGACGGTCGCCGATCTCGAAACGCACGCCCGAACGGTTCAATGCCTCATGCCCCTCGCGAACGCGTTCGAGGATCTCGCCGATCGAGGGCACGATCCGGAGCCGCTTCAGGATCTCGGGGCCCTCGATGTCATGGCCCATCGCCGAACGGCGCGAGACATTCAGGAAGGCTTCGGCAAGATCGTTCATCCCCGCGATTCGCCCCTGCTGGTCGACGATGATCGCGGGCATCGGCAAGGCGGACCAGTTCGGGCCCACCTCAGCCGGGACGAAGTCCCCGGCCGGGCCGCTGCCCGACGACTTTCCGGGCGTTCGCGTCTTGCCGAGAAATCTCATTCACCGGTCTCCGTCTGGGGAATTGGCTGGCCCGCATCGGCAAAGCCGGCGCGGATCGCGGCCAGCGCGTCCCCCGGTGTTGGCGCGCGCAACAGTTCGGCGCGGTTGGGCGCGCCATTCGCCTCGGCATACCAACCTAGGTGCTTGCGTGCGACGCGCAGCCCCAATTCGTTGCCGTAGAGCGACAGGATATCTTGGTAATGTTCGGAAATCGCCTCGGCCAGCGCCGCGCCGCGCGGCACGACAGGCGCGGGCGTGCCCCAAAGTTCATGCGCGATCCCGGCAAGCATCCAGGGCGCGCCCTGCGCCCCGCGTCCGACCATGACCGCATCGGCGCCCGACTGTTCCAGGGCCGCCCGTGCCGAGGCCGCATCGACGACATCGCCATTCGCGACCAGAGGCGGCCGGCCGGGCAGGTTCGCTACCTTGCGGATGCGCTGCCAATCGGCCTGCCCGGTATAGAACTGCGCCCGCGTCCGGCCATGCACCGTTAGCATCCTGACCCCGGCCGAGGCCGCCCGGGCCGCGAGTTCTGGCGCGTTCAGGCACACTTCGTCCCAGCCGAGCCGCATCTTCAGCGTCACCGGCAGATCGGGCACCGCGCCCACGACCGCATCGACCAGTTCAAGCGCATGGTCGAGATCGCGCATCAGGGCGGCGCCTGACAGGCCGCCCGTCACCTTCTTGGCCGGGCAGCCCATGTTGATATCGACGATTCGCGCCCCCATACCGGCGACGATGCGGGCAGTTTCAGCCATCGCCCCCGCCTCGCGCCCGGCAATCTGGACGGACACGGGCAGATCACCTTCGGTCATGGCTTTCGCGCGAACGGCCATCCGGGTCGAGGGTCGCGGCGTCACCATTTCCGTGGATGCGACCATTTCGCTGACCATCAGACCCGCACCGCCATGACGCGCAACCGCGCGGCGAAACGGAAGATCGGTGATGCCTGCCATCGGCGCCAGGAAGACCGGCGGGCCAAGTCGCGTATCGCCAAGAATGATCGGGTCGGGCAGTCTCATGGGGAACTCGTAAGACGGGGCGCGGGAATGCGGAAGAATGTGGCGACTGCCCTATCGGCAGGCTTTCTCACCGCACGCGACGTTTGCTTAATGTATGGGCTTGTTGACCAATTACAGTGCAGAGGGCGTTTCGTCAAATGTCGCACTCCTCCCTCGAACCGGTCGCAGCGTGACTGGAACGGCGGCGGTCTCGAGGTTAACTGTGAAACCCTGGAAGAAGGGTAACACGCATGTTTCTGTCGGTCTTCGACATCTTCAAGATCGGGGTCGGCCCCTCATCATCGCACACGATGGGACCGATGGTCGCCGGGGGCCGCTTTCTGGACGCGCTGCGCGTCCTGCCGTTCCGTGTCCACGGGCTCCGCGCGAGCCTGCATGGCAGCCTGGCCTTTACCGGCAAGGGCCACGCGACGGACAGGGCCACAATTCTCGGCCTTGCCGGTTTCCTGCCCGAAACTCTGGACGCCGAACGGGCCGAAGCCGCGCTCGAGGCCAATCGCGCCTCCCGCATCCTGACGCCCGAGGGGCTGGGCGATCTGGTCTTCGACCCCGAACGCGACCTGATCTTCGATTTCGAACACGCCCTTCCCGGACATGCCAATGGCATGGTCCTGATGGCCACCGACGCGCAGGGCGACGTCATCTTCCATGAAACCTACTATTCCATTGGCGGCGGCTTCGTCATGACCGAGGCCGAGTTGCAGGCCCGCGGCGACGACACCCGCAGCGATGACGCCCCGCGTGTCCCCTACCCGTTCTCGAGCGCGTTGGAAATGCTGGATATGGCCGAAAAATCAGGCAAATCCATCGCAGCCATGAAACGCGAGAACGAACGCGTGCATCGCAGCGATGCACAGATTTCAGCCGGGATCGGCCGCATCTGGCAGGTGATGCGCGATTGCATGAACCGGGGCCTCGACACGGGCGGCACCCTGCCCGGCGGGCTTTCGATCCGTCGCCGCGCCGCAGGAATCCACCAGGCGTTGAAGGCCGAGGCCGGCATGAACCTGACTGCGCCACATGTCATCAACGACTGGATGTCGGTCTATGCCATGGCGGTGAACGAAGAGAACGCGGCGGGCGGCCAGGTCGTGACGGCGCCGACCAATGGCGCCGCGGGCGTGGTTCCCGCTGTCGTCCGCTACTGGCTCGACCACGTCCCCGGCGCCTCCGAGAAGCGGCTTGACGAATTCCTGCTGACGGCGGCGGCGATCGGCGGGCTGATCAAGCACAATGCCTCGATTTCGGGTGCGGAATGCGGATGCCAGGCCGAGGTCGGTTCGGCCAGCGCCATGGCCGCGGCGGGGCTCTGCGCCGTTCTGGGCGGCACGGCAGAGCAGGTCGAGAATGCGGCCGAAATCGCGCTGGAGCATCATCTGGGCATGACCTGCGACCCGGTGCGCGGGCTTGTGCAGGTTCCCTGCATCGAACGAAATGGGCTGGGCGCCATCAAGGCGGTTTCGGCTGCCAGCCTCGCGCTGCGGGGCGACGGCAAGCACTTCGTGCCGCTCGACGCCGCGATCGAGACCATGCGCCAGACCGGCCAGGACATGAGCGAGAAGTACAAGGAGACCTCTCTGGGCGGTCTTGCGGTCAACGTTCCGAACTGCTGAGGCCGAAAGCGCGCGGATCTCCGCACAGTTTCCCCCTGCAAACGTCCTGCGGGCCGCTGGACGCTTGCCCAAAGCGGGGGGTTCCTGTAGCGATAATTCAAAGCAAAACTAAGGAACCGGGACAGAGCAGATGAAATTCCGTTCGGCTATTGCCGTGCTGGCGATGTCGGTGGCCGTCACCGCATGCGGCGAGCTGCCTTTCCAGAAGACGACTGGCGAACCCGAGGCGACGGGACATTCGGGACCACCCGGCGTTTCGCCTCTTGAACAGCCGATCGAAACCGGTGCCGAGAGCGTCGCCGTCGCGACGGCCGAAGCCAGCACCATGAACACGGCAATGTTCCGCGCCGCAGGGTCCGGCTGGACCGTGACCGCCAGCGACAGCCGTGCCGTCTATGAACGCTCCGGCGCGAAATCGACCGCCGTTTCGGTGCGTCGCGTGACCTATGCGCGGGGCGTGGAATTCATCGGCACGATGAATGGCTCGGTCTTTTCGCTGAACGTTCAGGCGGCCGAGTGCAAGACAGGCGACGGCAGCACCCCCTTCACCGCGAAGCTGCGCGTCGGCAGCCAGCGCCTGACCGGCTGCGCCGCGCCGACCACGACGATGCCCAAGGCGCAGGTGACGGCCTCTTCGGCGGCTCCGAAGCCGAAATCGACGCCGAAACCGGCCGCCGTCGCCCCGGCGGCGAAGCCTGCCGAAACGGCCGCGCCGGCTTCGACCGAGGCGACCCCCGCTCCGGCCGTCGAGCCCGCGACGACAAGCACGACGACGACCGCTCCCCCGGCAGCCAGCGTGTCACCCGCCCCCGCGGAGACGACCCCTGCACCGGTGGTGAGCGAAACGCCTGAAACCCCGGCTGCGGCCGCGCCCAGCACCACGAGCGGCGTTCCCGCGCCCGAGATGGTGCTGCCGCCGACGCCTCCGGCCGCGACGGAATAAGTCAGCCACGGACCCGCGCGACATCTCGCGCGGGTCTTGCCTATCCGCGGCCAGCCAGCCTGCGGACCGACATGTGAGAAGGACCCGCCGATGCGCGCCCATTCGCCCCTGACCCGACGCTTGCTGGCCTCGACCCTGCCGGTGGCGCTTTTGCTTGGACTGGGGACGAACCCAGGCCAGGCCGATCCCCTGATCGGCACCAAGCTCAACGGCCACGGCCTGCCCGGCGGCATTGACACGCCCTCGGCCGAAATGCTGCCGGATGGGACGCTTGGCGCCACGCTGAACTATTCGGACATGTCGCGGCGCAACACGCTGGTCTTTCAAGCCATGCCGCGTCTGACGGTCGCGCTGCGCTATGGACGATTTGACAGTATCGCCGAAGATCGCGGTTATGTCTGGGATCGCAGCTTCGACCTGCGTTACCAATTCCTCGACGAGGACCCGCAGGGCTGGCGTCCGGCCATTGCGATCGGCCTTCAGGACTTCATGGGCACCGGCTTCTACAGCGCCGAATACATCGTCGCAACCAAGACGATCAGCCCGCGCCTGCGCGTCAGCGCCGGTCTGGGCTGGGGCCGCCTGGCCCAAAGCGGCGGCATCGGCAGCCCGTTCGGCGACCGGCCGGGCCCCGACGCAGAAGAGGGCGGCAAGCCCAATGTGGACCAATGGTTCAAGGGCGAAATGGCGCCCTTCGTGAACGCGACCTGGCAGGCGACCGACAAGCTCGCGCTGATCGCCGAATATTCCGGGGACAATTATGCCTGCGAAACCGGCATCGCCGAGGACTGCCCTCGCTCTGTCTGGCTGAGCGACAAGGATGAGTTGAAGAACAATATCAACCTGGGCGTCAGCTACCAGCTGGGCGAGAATTACCAACTGGGCGGTTATCTCTTGGGCGGCAAGCAGGTCGGCCTGCAATTCTCGGTCGCGATGAACAGCGCACAGGCGCCATTCCCTTCGGGCATCGAGAAGGCACCCGCTCCGGTACGCCCGCGCCCCTCGCCCGCCGCCGATCCAGAAGGCTGGTCGGGTGCCTGGTCGGCCGATCCGACGGCGCAGCCCGCGATCCAGAAGGCTCTGGGCGATGCGCTGGACAAGGAGGGGCAGACGCTGGAATCGATGTCCCTCACGGCCACGCGCGCCGAGGTTCGCATCCGCAATCGCCGCTACATGCAGCCCGCCGAGGCGATCGGCAGGACTGCCCGCCTGATGACCCGTGCTCTGCCGCCATCGGTCGAAACCCTTGTCATCACCTCATCCGAGGACGGGCTTCCGACCAGCTCGGTCACGCTGCGCCGTTCGGATGTCGAGCGTCTTGAGAATACCGAGGCCAGCCAGATCGCCAATGCGGCAGTCCTGACCGATGCCGATCCGCGGCCGGGCAATCTTACCTATAGCGAGGGGCTGTTTCCGCGCTTCCGCTGGGCGATCAAGCCCTATCTCTCGACCTCGATCTTCGATCCTGATGAGCCCTTCCGCTATGAAATCGGCGCACAGGCATCGGCGGAATACGAGCTTGTTCCAGGGTTCGTACTTGCCGGAACGGTGCGCCAGCGTGTTCTGGGCACGACCGATCAGGAAGGCCCCGGCGGCCTGAGCGCAGAGGAATACGAGGCGCTGGACACGGATTATGCCGAAAACGGCGTGCCGCGCGTGCGTTCAGACGGTCGGATGTACTCGGGCAATTCAAGCCCGACCATTCCGCGCCTGACCCTCGCCTGGTATGCCAAGCCCACCGAGACGATCTACAGCCGCGTAACGACGGGCCTGCTTGAGCGTGCCTACGGCGGCGTTTCGACCGAGGTGCTGTGGTATCCGACGAACTCGCCGCTGGCCATCGGCGCCGAACTGAACCGCGTCAAGAAGCGTGATTTCCGCGATGTCTTCGGCTTCCGCGATTACGAGGTGACCACCGGGCATGTCTCGGCCTATTACCGCTTCGACAACGGCATCACGGCGCAGCTTGACGTTGGCCAGTACCTGGCCGGTGACCGTGGCGCGACCGTTACGATCGAGCGCGAATTTGCCAATGGCTGGCGCGTCGGGGCCTGGGCCAGCAAAACCGATCTGAGCGCCGAGGATTTCGGAGAAGGCTCGTTCGACAAGGGCGTCAGCATCTCGATCCCGCTTGCCTGGGGTACGGGTGAGCCGTCCATGCGCCGCGTCGGCGGCAATATCCGCTCGCTCTCGCGTGATGGCGGCAGCAAGCTGCGCGTCGAGGGGCGGCTTTACGACAAGGTCCGCGACAGCCAGTCGGGGCATCTCTATCAAGGTTGGGGGAGGTTCTGGCGATGAGCGGAACGAAGATGCGTTTCCTGCTGGGAGCAGCCGTTCTTGCCATGCTCGGCGCCTGCGGCAATGTCGACAGCGACGAAGGCTCGATCCCCGGACTGCTGGCCGAAGCAGCCAAGCAGGCGGCCGGACAGCGTGAACGTGCCGAGGTTTCGGAAACGGTCGATCCCTCGCAGATGGCCGCAACCGCGCTTCGCGTGAACACGGGGCCGCTGATCCTTGTCGGGCTTGAAAGCAGGAATACCACGCAGGTGCTGGCCATGACCGGCGAGAATGCCGGCCAGCGCACCTACATGACCAAGAACGAGCAGGCCTTGGTCCTGCGCGACGGCATGCTGGCGGGTACGCGCGGGCTGGGCCACGACCTGTCGGTGGCCGAGATGGCGCAGTCCTCGGCGCTTATCCGTTCCGGGCGCAGCGGCCAGGCGCAGCGCGTGATGCGCTACTGGACCGGCGACGGGCTCGAGCGGCCGCTGCGGCTTGATTGCAGCATCGGCCCCGGCCCAAAGGCCGGCGTGATCATCGAAAGCTGCAAGAACGGGCCGCTCGAGTTCCAGAACAACTACATCGTGCAGGGCGGCCGGGTCACCGTGTCGCGGCAATGGATCGGGCCCAACCTGGGCTACGTGACGATCCAGGAATTGCGCCCCTGACGTTTTCTTGCCGAGCGAAAAACGAAAAAGCCCGCGTCATACGCGGGCTTTTCTGTTGCGACCGAAGCCGCACGATGGGGCCGCGCTTTCGGGAAATCGGAAACCTGCCGACGCGTCGGGCGGCATCGTGCAAAAGGAAATGGGCTGACCCGAGGGCCAGCCCATGAACCAAGCTTCCTTGCGGAAGATCAGTCGGTGGTGTCGTCGTCGTCGTCGTCGTCGTCGTCCGAAGCGACAGCGGCGATGACGCCGAGCAGCAGCAGGGCCGGAACAACGAGGCCAGCGTTCGACGAAGCGGGCTGCTCGTCAACGACGACCGGCTCAACATCGACGACGGGGGCGACGTAGCCACCAGCGAGTGCGGACGATGCCGTCAGGCCAAGGGCCATGGCAAAGGTAGCAATTTTGGTCATGATCATGCTCCGTTCAGTACTTTGGAGGTTGCCGTTGCCAGCAACATCCTCGAGACAGTCGCATAAAGCCAATGACTTGGAAAGCGGTCTTGACGACCCTCGAACCTGCGACAGATCAAACTGTTGCATATTAGCCAACAACTTAGCAGGTCGGCAGCAAGTCGCCAATAGCTGCGCCGGTTCCCGCCCACATGCAACTGTGAACATTTCTTCACTATTTGCGATAAAACACCAGAGAACAAGCATAAATTCCAGTTGACGCCGCCACGATCGCAGGTCCGGCCGGCAGATCCGCGACAAGGCTTGCCCACAGCCCAGCCACCACCGCGAGGGCGCCGATCAGCGTGGCGGAACCTGCCATTTGTTCGGGCGTTTTGGAGAATCCACGGGCGGCCGCGGCGGGCACGATAAGCATCGCCGAAATGAGCAGGGCACCCACGATGCGAATCGCGATTGCCACGACGATGGCAAGGGCGAGCGACAGGATCAGCCGTTCACGTTCGGGATTGATACCCGATGCCATGGCCAATTCCTCGTTGACCGATGCCGTCACCAGTCGCTGCCAGCGCCACAACAGCACGCCGAGGACCAGCGCCGCCCCTCCCCAGATCCAGAGCAGGTCGCTGCGCGTCACGGCTAGGATGTCTCCGAACAGGAAGGATTCGAGGTTGACCCGAAGCGAGGGGATCAGGCTTGCCGCGACGAGCCCCAGCGCCAATGCCGAATGCGCGACCACGCCCAGCACGGTATCCATCCCCTGCCCCCGCGCCGTGAGCCAGGCGACCAGCAGCGCCATGGCGACCGCGACGGCCAGCGTGCCGACATAGAAGGGCATTGCGAAGGCAAAGCTCAGCGCCACGCCGAGGATCGCGGCATGTGCGGTCGAATCGCCGAAATAGGCCATCCTGCGCCAGACGACGAACGAACCCAGTGTCCCTGTCGCAAGGACAAGGCCGAGCCCCGCGAAAAGGGCGCGGAACATGAAGTCATCGAGCATCTGTCATCCTCGGGCGTGGCTGTGGTCGTGATCGCAGCCGGGGCCATGCACATGCGCATGGGCATGGCCCTTGTCGGCCAAGGCGACATGGTCGTGATCATGATCGTGATGGTGGCGGTAAAGCGCCAGCGTGCCCTGTGCTTCCGCGCCGAAAAGCGCGCGATAGGCCGGGGCGGCGCTGACATCTTCGGGGGTGCCCTCGCAGCAGACATGCCCATTGAGGCACAGCACCCGATCAGAGGCGCGCATCACCACCAGAAGGTCATGACTGACCATCAGGATGGCCGCTCCTGTTTCGGCGCGGACGTCCTCGATCAGCTTGTAGAAGGCCACAATTCCGGGTTGGTCCAGCCCTTGGGTGGGTTCGTCCAGCACCAGAAGCTCGGGCTCGTTCAGCAGCGCGCGCGCCAGAAGCACGCGCTGGAACTGCCCGCCAGAAAGCGCGACGATCTGGCGCGACCCCAGGCCGGGAACACCGGTGCGTTCCATCACGGCCTCGGCCTGCGCGTCCGAGACGCGGACCGGCAGTGACAGAAAGCGGCGGACGGTCATGGGCATTGCGCGCTCGATGTGGACGCGCTGGGGCACATACCCGATCCGCAGTCCCGCGCGCCGCTCGATCCGGCCCGCCGAAAGCATCACCTGCCCCAGAAGCGCCCGCACGAGCGTCGATTTCCCCGAACCGTTCGGCCCGACGACCGTCACGATCTCGCCCCGCTTGATGCGCATGTCGACATGCGAGATCACCGGGCGGTCAGCGCCCGGATGGGCCACGGACATGCCATGAGCGCGAATCAGGGTCGCACTGCTCATTCCTTGCCTTCCGCTGCACAGCGGGCGCAAAGCCCCAGAAGCTCGATCGTGCTGCGTTCGATGGCGAAACCATGCGCCTCACCCAACCCCTGCAGCGCCTGGCGCAGTCCGACGCTTTCGGATTCCGCGACCTGCTCGCAGCTTCGGCAGATCAGGAAGGCAGGTGAATGGTCGCGTTGATGCGACAGGCAGGCGGCATAGGCGTTGAGCCGCCGCACCCGATGCGCGAACCCCTGCTCGACCAGGAAATCCAGCGCGCGATAGGCGACCGGGGGCTGCTTGCCGTAGCCTTCGGCTGCCAGCCGGTCGAGCACGTCATAGGCGCCCATGGCACGATGGGATTCCAGCAGGATCTCGAGCACACGCCGCCTGACGGGCGTCAGGCGCACGCCGTCCTGCCGTGCCTGTTCTTCCGCACGGCGCAGCACAGTCGCTGCGCAATGGTCGTGATCATGGGCGTGGAACGGGTCCGGGGTCTGTTCCACGCCGGCATCGGCAAGGGGCGACGGCTGCGAAGGGCTGCTCATTTGGTTACAATATCACAATTCTTCTTGACGGGTTACGATATAACATAAATAACCATGACCCTTCCAGAAGGGAACCGCCATGAGACAACATTTCCGCCTTGCACCGGCCTTTGCCGTCATTCTTGGGTCGGGCGCGCTCCCCGCCTTGGCCGACCCGCCCCGTGTCGTCAGCGACATTCCGGTCGTCGGCGCCATGGTGCAAGAGGTCATGGGCGATCTGGGCGAACCGACGGTGCTGCTCGAAACCGGCGGGGATGCCCATCACTACCAGCTTCGGCCAAGCCAGGCCCGCAGCCTGCAGGATGCGGAACTTCTGGTCTGGGTCGGCCCCGAACTGACGCCCTGGCTCGCCCGCCCCGCTGAAAGCCTGAGCCAGGGAAGATCGCTTGGCCTGCTTGCCCTGCCCGAAACGCATCGGCGCGACTATGGCAGCGCAGAAGCGCATGAGGGCCACGACCATGAAGACCACGGCCACGATCACGATCACGCCGGGCATGACCACGACGCTCACGATCATGGCGAGGGTGACGGCCACGATCATTCGGGGGTCGATCCCCATGCCTGGCTGGACCCCGAGAATGGGAGGCTGTGGCTTGGGGCCATTGCCGCATCGCTTTCGGAGCTGGACCCGGAAAATGCCTCGACATATTCCGCAAATGCCAAGGCCGCAGCCGAGGAAATCGCGGCGCAGGATCAGACGCTCCGCGCCACCCTCGAAACGGTGAAGGGCAAGAGCTTTGTCGTATTCCATGATGCCTATGGCTACTTCACCGAACATTATGGGCTCATGCCGGCCATTCCGGTCAGCCTTGGCGATGCGGCCGCGCCCTCTGCAGCCCGCCTGAGGGAGATCCAGCAGCAGGTTCAGCACGAAAACGCCACCTGCGCCTTCCCCGAGGCCAATCATGATCCGAAGCTGCTGACAGCCGTGCTGGAAGGCAGCGACGTGCGGCAAGGGAATGCTCTCGATCCCGAAGGCAGCCTCGCAACCTCAGGCAAGGGGCTCTATTCCGCGATCCTCAGCAATCTGGGTTCTGCTCTGGCAGATTGCTTGTCACGACCCTGAGCCTGATCTTGCATGAAAGTATTGGACGGGCGGCTTGCCGAAGGCCGCCCGTTTTCGCATATGCCGCCCTTTTGGGTTGATGAGTGCACGGCCCCAAGATTTCCGACTCTTTTCCTTTGACATGCATGAGTGTTTTTGTCAGGTTAGCCCTACCCACAATCGCATGACGAGGATCTGGACATGACCGCGACCCGCCCCGCCGAATTCTCGCGCCCAGGCGCAACCGCTCTGCAGCGCCTGCCCGAATACGACGCCGAAGTCCTCACGGCCGGCGGCAATCAGGCCCTGATCGTCCTGGGAGACCAGGTCTACAACCTGCGCATTACCCGTGCCGGAAAACTGATCCTGACGAAATGAGCCCCGCGGGTCATGGCGAAGACCCCACACGGAAAAGGGCGCGGTAGAACCGCGCCCTTTCCCATTTCCGTAACGCCCCAGGTCAGCCCCGGCGCGGCCCCTTGCCAGATGGACGATCGCCGCCACGCGGGCCCGGCTTGCCGCTGAAGCCGCCAGGTTTTCCGCCGGGCTTGCCAAAGGGCTTGCCACCCCGCGCGTCGGGCTTGCCAAAGGGCTTGCGATCTCCGTCTCGCTTGGCGAAAGGTTTGCGATCGCCATCCTCGCGCTTGGCATAAGGCTTGCGGTCACCGTCCTCGCGACGTGCGAAAGGCTTGCGATCCCCTTCCTCACGCTTGACGAAAGGCTTGCGGTCGCTGTCTTCCCGGCGGGCATAGGGTTTGCGATCACCGTCCTCGCGACGTGCGAAGGGCTTGCGATCTCCACCTTCGCGCTTGGCATAAGGCTTGCGGTCGCCGTCCTCGCGCTTGGCATAGGGCTTGCGGTCGCCGTCCTCGCGGCGGGCAAAGGGCTTGCGGTCGCCGTCCTCACGACGTGCGAAGGGCTTGCGGTCACCATCCTCGCGCTTGGCATAGGGCTTGCGCTCACCATCCTCGCGACGAGCGAAGGGCTTGCGATCGCCATCCTCGCGCTTGGCATAGGGCTTGCGGTCGCCGTCCTCGCGGCGGGTGAAAGGCTTGCGTTCGCTGTCTTCCCGCTTCACGAAGGGACGGCGATCTCCTCCCTCGCGCTTGACGAAGGGCTTGCGGTCACCATCCTCGCGACGCGCGAAGGGCTTGCGGGGACGGTCCCCGGCCTCTTCGTCGCGCGCGGCACCCCGTTCGCGGAAGCTGCGGGGCTTCGCTTCGGTTTCCTCGCCGGTCAGCAGCCCGCCAAGCTGGTCGCGCAGGACCTTGCGCTTGATCTCGCGAACCTCGTTTTCTTCCATGCCGGTCAGCTTGAAGGGACCGTAGCCGACACGGATCAGCCGGTTCACGGTCAGTCCGACATGGGACATGGCGCGGCGGATCTCGCGGTTCTTACCCTCGCGGATGCCGACCGTCAGCCAGGCATTTGCGCCCTGCTGGCTGTCGAGCGCGATCTCCATCGGGGCGAAATCCTCGCCGTCGATGGTGACGCCCCGGCGCAGCGGCGCGAAGGTCAGGTCATTGGGCTGGCCATTGACGCGCACGCGGTAGCGGCGCAGCCATCCGGTCGTCGGAAGCTCAAGCCGGCGCTTCAGCTCGCCATCGTTGGTCAGCAGCAACAGCCCTTCGGAATTGAGGTCCAGCCGCCCCACGCTCATCACTCGGGGCAGGTCACGCGGCAGGGCGTCGAAGACGGTCTGGCGGCCCTTTTCGTCGGATTCCGAGGTCACGAGGCCGACCGGCTTGTAATAAAGCCAAAGCCGGGTTTCCTGCGGCTCGTCCAGTTTCTTTCCGTCCACGGTGATCCGGTCGCTCGGAAGAACGTCCAGCGCGGGGCTCTCGATCTTCTTGCCGTTGACCGTCACGCGGCCTTCCAGGATCATCCGCTCGGCCTCGCGGCGGCTGGCGACGCCGACGCGCGCCATCACCTTGGCGATGCGGTCGCCTTCGGCCTTGGGGGATTCGTTTTCGGGGGTGTCGGTTTTATCGGTCATCGCGATCTCCTGCGCATCTCTGCGGTAGCAAAAGCGGGCGTCTACGCCATAACGCACAATATGGAAAGCGGTTCTTGCGCCCTGCGACAAGTCGCGCAAGAAACCGGCATGGAGTTCAAATCACACATGCCCGAAGCGCTGGCCCAGGCGCATGAGGCTGCGGCGCGCGGCGAGGTTCCCGTGGGCGCCGTTCTGATCGGCGCAGATGGCCGGGTGCTGGCCCGTGCAGGCAACCGGACGCGGGAATTGTCCGACCCGACCGCGCATGCCGAGATCCTGGCCATCCGCGAGGGCTGCCGGCTGCTCGGTTCTGAACGGCTGCCGGGCACCCGGCTTTGGGTCACGCTGGAACCCTGCCCGATGTGCGCCGCGGCGATCTCTGCGGCGCGGATCGAGGTGCTGTATTACGGCGCGGACGATCCTCGCATGGGCGGCGTGCGCTACGGCGCGCGGGTCTTTGACCATCCGCAATGCCATCATCGCCCCGAGATCATTGACGGCATTTCGGCAGGAGAATCGCGCCAGCTTCTGCTCGAGTTCTTTCGCGGCCTGCGGGGCAATGGCAATCTTTGATCGGGACGGCTCTTGCCAGCACTTGCGCTGCGATGCAGCATAACTAACCATTGGCCGATCCTGTGAATGGTGGGGGGACGGATGTTCAACAAGATTCTGGTTGCGAACCGCGGCGAGATCGCGATCCGCGTGATGCGCGCGGCCAACGAACTGGGCAAGAAGACGGTCGCCGTCTATGCTGAGGAAGACAAGCTGGGCCTGCACCGCTTCAAGGCGGATGAGGCTTACCGCATCGGCGAAGGGCTGGGCCCGGTCGCGGCCTATCTGTCGATCCCCGAGATCATCCGCGTGGCGAAAGAATCGGGCGCTGACGCGATTCATCCGGGCTATGGCCTGCTGTCCGAGAACCCCGATTTCGTCGATGCCTGCGTGGCGGCCGGGATCACCTTCATCGGTCCGTCCTCCGACACGATGCGCGCACTTGGCGACAAGGCCAGTGCGCGGCGCGTCGCGATCGGTGCGGGCGTGCCGGTGATCCCCGCGACCGAGGTGCTGGGCGACGACATGGAGGCGATCAAGGCGGAAGCCGCCGAGATCGGCTATCCCCTGATGCTCAAGGCAAGCTGGGGCGGCGGCGGGCGCGGCATGCGCCCGATCATGGGTCCCGAGGAACTGCCCGAGAAGGTCCGCGAGGGCCGGCGCGAGGCCGAGGCCGCCTTCGGCAATGGCGAAGGATATCTGGAAAAGATGATCCTGCGCGCCCGCCATGTCGAGGTGCAACTGCTGGGCGACAGCCATGGCGGGCTCTATCACCTCTACGAACGCGACTGCACCGTGCAGCGCCGCAACCAGAAGGTCGTCGAGCGCGCCCCCGCACCCTATCTTTCCGAGGAACAGCGCGCCGAGGTCTGCGAGCTCGCGCTGAAGATCGGCCGCGCCGTCGGCTACCAGAATGCCGGCACGGTCGAGTTCCTGATGGACATGGATTCGGGCAATTTCTACTTCATCGAGGTGAACCCGCGCGTCCAGGTCGAGCATACCGTGACCGAAGAGGTCACCGGCATCGACATCGTGCAGTCCCAGATCCAGATCGCCGAGGGCGCGACTTTGGCGCAGGCCACCGGCGTACCGGGCCAGTCCGAGGTGCGGCTGAACGGCCATGCCCTGCAATGCCGGGTCACCACCGAAGACCCGCTGAACAATTTCATCCCCGATTACGGCCGCATCACCGCCTATCGCAGCGCGACCGGCAACGGCATCCGGCTGGATGGGGGCACCGCCTATGCAGGGGGCGTCATCACGCGTTTCTACGATTCGCTGCTGGTCAAGGTCACCGCCCATGCGCAGACGCCAGAAAAGGCGATTGCGCGGATGGACCGGGCCTTGCGCGAATTCCGGGTGCGCGGGGTCGCGACGAATATCGAATTCGTCATCAACCTCTTGAAGCACCCGACCTTCCTTGACGACACCTATACGACCAAGTTCATCGACACGACCGAAGAGCTGTTCCACTTCGCCAAGCGCCGCGACCGGGCAACAAAGATCCTGACCTATATCGCCGACATCTCGGTCAACGGTCACCCAGAGACGGCGGGCCGGCCGATGCCCGCGGCCGAGGCACGCATGCCCGTGCCCCCGAAACCGCGCGGCGAGCCCGTGCCCGGCACGCGTCAACTGCTCGAGGAAAGGGGCGCCAAGGCGGTCGCGGACTGGATGCTGGATCAGAAGCAGCTTCTGATCACCGACACCTCGATGCGCGACGGCCACCAGAGCTTGCTTGCGACGCGGATGCGTTCGATCGACATGATCCGGGTCGCGCCGAGCTATGCCGCGAACCTGCCGGGGCTCTTCTCGGTCGAATGCTGGGGCGGCGCCACCTTCGACGTGGCCTACCGCTTCCTGCAGGAATGCCCCTGGCAGCGGCTGCGCGACATCCGCACCCGGATGCCGAACCTGATGACGCAGATGCTGCTGCGGGCCAGCAATGGCGTGGGCTACACCAACTACCCCGACAACGTGGTGCAGGCCTTTGTCAAACAGGCGGCGACGACCGGCATCGACGTCTTCCGCGTCTTCGACAGCCTGAACTGGGTCGAGAACATGCGCGTCGCCATGGATGCGGTCGTCGAATCCGGCAAGATCTGCGAAGGCACGATCTGCTACACCGGCGACCTGCTGGACCCGGAGCGCTCGAAATACGACCTGAAATACTATGTCGAGATGGGCAAGGCACTGAAGGCCGCGGGCGCGCATGTGCTGGGGCTCAAGGACATGGCAGGGCTGTTGAAGCCCGCCTCGGCCAGCCTGCTCGTGAAGGCGCTGAAGGACGAGGTCGGGCTGCCGATCCATTTCCACACCCATGACACCGGGGGCATCGGCGGTGCGACGATCCTTGCCGCCGCGGCGGCGGGCGTCGATGCGGTCGATTGCGCGATGGACGCTTTGTCGGGCAACACGTCGCAGCCGACGCTCGGCTCGGTCGTCGAGGCGCTGCGCCATACCCCTCGCGACACCGGCCTTGATATCGGCGCAATCCGCGAGATCTCGAACTACTGGGAAACCGTGCGCGCGCATTACGCGGCCTTCGAAAGCGGGCTGCAGGCCCCGGCCTCCGAGGTCTACCTGCACGAGATGCCCGGCGGGCAGTTCACCAATCTCAAGGCGCAGGCGCGCAGCCTCGGCCTCGAGGAGCGCTGGCACGAGGTGGCCCAGACCTATGCCGAGGTGAACCGCATGTTTGGCGATATCGTCAAGGTCACCCCCTCGTCGAAGGTGGTGGGCGACATGGCGCTGATGATGGTGGCGCAGGGGCTGAGCCGGGCGCAGGTCGAGGACCCGAACGTGGAAGTGGCCTTCCCCGACTCGGTCGTCGACATGATGCGCGGCAATCTCGGCCAGCCCCCGGGCGGCTGGCCCGAGGCGCTGCAAAGGAAGATCCTCAAGGGCGAAGCGCCGCTGACCACCCGTCCCGGCGCCTCGATGGAGCCGGTGGACCTGGAAGCGGTGCGCGCGAAGCTTTCGAAGGATCTCGGCGACCAGCCGGTCGATGACGAGGACCTGAACGGCTACCTGATGTATCCCAAGGTTTTCACCGACTACATGTCGCGGCATGAGACCTATGGCCCGGTCCGCACCCTGCCGACCCGGACCTTCTTCTACGGCATGGAGCCGGGGGATGAGATCGAGGCCGAGATCGACCCCGGCAAGACGCTCGAGATCCGCCTGCTGACGCTGGGCGAGACGGATGAGAACGGCGATGTGAAGGTCTTTTTCGAACTGAACGGCCAGCCCCGCGTGATCCGCGTGCCGAACCGGCTGGTGAAATCCCAGACCTCGGTCCGACCCAAGGCCGACCCGTCGAACGACGGCCATGTCGGCGCGCCAATGCCCGGTGTCGTCGCCTCGGTCGCGGTCACCGTGGGGCAGAAGGTCCATCCGGGCGACCTGATGCTGACCATCGAGGCGATGAAGATGGAAACCGGCATCCATGCCGATCGCGAAGGCACCATCAAGGCCCTGCATGTCAGCCCCGGGCAGGGCATCGACGCCAAGGACCTGCTTGTCGAGATCGAGTGATCCCGCATGCTGAAACCGGCCGAGGACGCGACCGCGCCCTCGGCACTCAGATCGCCTGCATGCGCGTGTTCGGCAGGTCGCCTGGCCTGTCGACATCAACCAGCCGATCGGCAGGAATCGCGCGCAGGATCAGGTCCGGCCTTTCGCGCAGCAGCGCCCCCGCCCCCTTGTCGCGATCCAGACGCATGACACGCGGGAACAGCGCGCGCGGAATGATTGCAGGCGGCATGGCCACGCCGCCCAGCGCCATGACGGGATGGGTCAACGCCCCGCGCGCGACCAGCCGAAGATCACTGCGTGTCAGTCGGGGCATGTCGGCCAGAACCAGAAGCACATGGCTTGCACCACTGCGCCTGACCGCCCGGATGCCAATGGCAAGGCTGATGCCCTGCCCCGCCCGCGCCTTTGGCGTGCGCACGGGAATCATGCCGCGATACAGCCCGGCATGACCGGGATGACGCAGAACGACAAAGGCCGCATGTCGCGGAAGGCCGCGCAGCGCCGCCAGGGAATGTGCGGCCAGCGGGCGGCCCTCGAGCTGCGCCATCAGCTTGTCCCGGCTGCCAAAGCGCCGCGACAGCCCCGCCGCGAGCAGGACGATCGCCAGCTTCACCGCCTGCAGGCCTCGGCCAGGATTTCAGCCAGAACCGAGGCGGCAAGCGTTCTGGGGTCCCGCGTCGAGGGGATCACGCCGATGGGCCCGCGCAACCGGGCCAAGGCGGTCTCGTCCACCCCGCGTTCGCGCAGCCTCTGCAATCGCCGCTCGGCCGTTCGGTGACTGCCTTGCGCCCCGACATAGAAAGCGGGCCCCGGCAGAAGGCGGCTCAGGATTTCGGGCTCCAGATCATGGTCGTGAAAGAACAACACGGCCGCCGTATGGGCATCCATCCGGACGTCGAACGCGCCTGCTGGCAGAAGACGGACGGGACAAAGCCGGTTTCCCTCGGCCGCCGCCAGCGTTTCGTCGTCGGGCGAGACAAGCACGGTTTCATATCCCGCCGCGGCGGTCATGCGTGCAAAGGCGACCGCCTCGGGTCCCTTGCCAAAAACTGCGAAGCGCGGATCGGGGTCGACGACCATCTGCATCGACGCGCCTGGAACGGGTTCGTCCCGCAATGCTTCTCCAAGCCAGAGATGCAGGGTTTTCCGCGCTTCCAGGTCCGCGACGATCCGGGTCAGCTCGCCCTCTGCCGGCGCGAGCAGAACGCGGATGTCAAGGCCACCGCCGCAAGGTAGCTCAAGATCGCGAAAGGGCGAGCCCATGCCATAGCGCAATTGCCGCGCCTGGCCGCTTTGCACGACCTCGGCAACGTGCCGGGCGATATCTGCATCGATGCAGCCCGACGAAATCGAACCGCGCAGTTCACCATCCGCTGCCAGCACCATCGTGGCACCAAGCGGGCGATAGGACGGGCCGTCAATGCCGGTGACGATGGCCAGCCCCGTGGCACGGGACGCCCCTGCCAGCGGCAGATCGCTTGCCCGAATGCTTGCCCGCGCGATCAGCCCGTTTGTCGCCGAAATCTGCTGATCCCTCATCGGCCCTGCCCTGTCGTGGTTCCGCCATCAGTATAGAAGAGGCGCCGCGGGGGAAAAGCCCGTTCGCCGGTCTTCGCCGAACCGGTCGCACCGCGATTGACGAAGCCCCGCGCTGCTTTATCCTGTCGCCAGACCGGCCGGGCAGTGGCGCAACGGGAAGGATCGGTCCCTTGAAGCTGAAATCCATCTTCCTCGCGATCTTGGGCATCGGCATCGCCGGAGTTGCTGGTTTTGCCTTTTACGCCCGGCAGCCCGAGCTTCCCGAACTGGCCGAGGTGGGCCGCCCCCAATTCGAGCCCGAGACGATCGAAAAGGGCCGCGTCCTGACCGCTGCCGGCTATTGTGCATCCTGCCACACCGCCAAAGATGGCGCACCCTTTGCCGGTAATTACCCCGTCACGACGGATTTCGGCACGATCTACGGATCGAACATCACGCCCGACCCCGAAACCGGCATTGGGGGCTGGTCGCCCGAGGCATTCCGCAGGGCGATGCAGAAGGGTGTCGATCGCGACGGGGCGCATCTTTTCCCGGCCTTTCCCTATGACCACTTCAGCAAGATGACCGATGAGGATGTCGATGCGATCTATGCCTATCTCATGGCCGAGGTCGAACCCGTCCGCCAGCAGACGTTGCCGCCAGAGCTTCCGGCACCGCTCGACCGGCGGTTCCTGCAGGCGGGCTGGAAACTGCTTTTCGCCGATCTGGGCAGGTACGAGAGCGATCTATCGAAATCCGAGCTGTGGAACCGGGGGGCCTATCTGACCCAGGGCGTCACCCATTGCGGCGCCTGCCACACGCCCCGCAACGCGTTGGGGGCTGAACGCGATCAAAGCGCGCTGTTCGAGGGCGCGGTCATCGACAATTGGCACGCGCCCCCGCTGACTGCCGCGAATCCTGCCGCCGTTCCCTGGTCCGCCGCCGATTTCGTCGCCTATCTTTCGACCGGTTCGACCCGTTATCAAGGCGTCGCCACAGGCCCGATGGGTCCGGTTGTGCATCAGGGCATCGCCATGCTGCCGCAATCGGACCTTGAGGCGATCGGGACCTATCTCGCCTCGATCGTCGGTGCACCGGATGCCGATCCTGCCGGAAACCAGGTCGTGATCGCCAGTCTCGAGGCAGGCCGGCCCGGTCGCGACTGGCGGATGGAACCCGGTGCGCGACTTTACGCCACCGCCTGCGCCGCCTGCCACTACAATGCGCGCGAAGTGAGCCCGGGCCGACCGGATCTTGCAATCAACTCGGCCGCCCGTTTGGACGACCCGGCAAATCTCATACAGGCCATATTGCATGGCGTCAGCGCGTCCGAGGGCACTTCGGGCGTCGTCATGCCAGCCTTTGCGGGCGCGATGTCGGATGCGGAGATTGCCGCCATCGCAAGCCATATCCGCGAAGGTCTGGCAGGCCTTCCCGCATGGCCGGATCTCGCGGCGAAAATCGCCATGGTCCGGGCAGCGGGAACAGATCATTAGGGAGGAAATCGGCATGATCGAATTTTCGGTCAATGGTCGTCCCGTTCGACTGGATATCGAACCCGACACGCCCCTGCTCTGGGCGATACGGGATGAGATCGGCCTGACTGGCACCAAGTTCGGATGCGGTATCGGCATGTGCGGAGCCTGCACGGTGCATGTGGGCGGTCGCGCCACGCGATCCTGCATCACTCCGGTTTCAGATGTTGCAGGCGGCGAGGTCACCACCATCGAAGGGCTCGACCCCAATGGCAACCATCCCCTGCAGCAGGCCTGGCGCGACTTGCGCGTGCCGCAATGCGGCTACTGCCAATCAGGCCAGATCATGCAGGCGGCGGCGCTACTGACGGACTTCGCCGACCCGACGGATGAGGATATCGACGCGGTCATGACCGGCAACCTGTGCCGCTGCATGACCTATAACCGCATCCGCCAGGCGGTCCGCGTGGCCGCCTCGGCCCTGAGGGGGGAGAAGGCAAATGGCTGAGCTTCGTCGTCTTCTGCGCTCCGACAGGAGCATGCCCGAATTAAGTCGGCGGGGCTTTCTTGTCGCGGCCTGCGCCACGGGCGCGGCATTCGGCTTCCCGCGCATCGGGCTTGCCGCCATGGACCCCGGCGCCGCCGATGGCGCTGCGGCCAAGGCTGTCGGCGCCAGGTTCGAGCCTTCGATCTGGTATTGGATTGATTCCCGTGGCGTCGTGAACGTCAACATCATCCGCGCCGAGATGGGCCAGCATGTCGGAACCGCGATCGCACGCATTCTTGCCGATGAACTTGGCGCGCCGTGGAAGGATGTGCGAATCGAACATGTCGATTCCGATCCGAAATGGGGCATGATGGTTACCGGCGGCAGCGGCTCGGTTTCGCAAAGCTGGGACATCTACCGCCGTGCAGGCGCAGCGGGCCGCCTCGCCCTGATCGAAAAGGCCGCCCAGCTTTGGGCCGTCGATGCCGGAAGCCTTTCCCTGACGAATGGCGTGGTTTCGGGCGGCGGAGAGTCCGTCGGCATCGGAGAGCTCGTCACAAGCGGGATCGAGCGCAGCTTCACCGAGGACGAACTGAATGCCCTGCCCCTGCGACCCGTTTCCGAACTGACGCTGGTCGGCAGGGATGTCGCCGCCCTTGACATCGCGAACAAGACCACCGGGCAGGCGATCTACGGCATAGACGCCCGGATCGAGGGCATGGTTCATGCCGTGCCCATCCTGCCGCCCACGCGATATGGTTGCGAGATTACCGAGATCGACGACAGCGCCGCGAAGCAGGTCAAGGGTTTCCAGCAGGTCCTGAAGCTTGACGACCCGACCGGCACGGTGCCGGGATGGGCGATCGTGATCGCTGACAATCATTGGGCCGCGCTCAGGTCGGCCGAAGCGGTGAGGCTGTCCTACACCCTGCCCGATGCCGCAAAGGTGACCGAAGCCGCCCTTCAGGAAGAGGCGCGGCGCCTGATCGCCGATCCCGCCGCCGGGGCGGTTCTCGACACAGGGGAAGGCGATTTCGACCCGGTTTTCGCCGGGGCCGCCGACAGGATCGAGGCCGAATACACCACCGCCACCGTGCTGCATTTCCAGCTTGAACCGCTGAACGCGACGGCGTTCCGCGATCCCGACGGCGTCTGGGAAATCCACACCGGGAACCAGTGGCAATCCCTGATCGTCCCGACGCTCGAGGCGGCGCTTGGTGTCGAAAGCGGCAAGGTCGTCCTGCGCAGCTACATGCTTGGCGGCGGCTTTGGGCGAAGGCTGAACGGAGATTATGCCGTGCCGGCCGCGCTGGCTTCACAGGCGCTGGACGGGCGTCCGGTAAAAATGGTGATGCGGCGCGAAGATGACGTCCTGTTCGATTCTCCCCGTTCGCCTTCGGTGCAGAAACTGCGCATGGGCTTCGACCCGGACGGTCGAGTTCTCGCCATGGATATGGCGGTGGCCGCAGGCTGGCCGACCAAGGCGATGATTCCCATCGCGATGCCGAACGGAGTGAACGACCAACCCTATGATCCCTTCTCGGTCGACGGGGCGGATCACTGGTATTCCGTCGGGGCGCAGCGCCTGCGGGCGATTTCGAACGAGCTTGCGCTTCAATCCTTCAGACCGGGCTGGCTGCGCGCGGTCGGGCCGGGCTTCACGGCCTTCGCCGTTGAAAGCTTCATGGACGAGGCCGCGCGGCATCTGGGCCAGGACCCGGTGCAATTCCGGCTGGACCACCTGAAGGCCGAGGGGCGCAACGCCGGCGAGGCTCCGCTTTCCAATGGCGGTGCAGGTCGGCAGGCCGAGGTGCTTCGCCGCGTCGTTGAACTGTCCCATTACGGCGAGGCGGAATTGCCCCCGGATACAGCCATCGGAATCGCCACGACCTTCGGGCAGGCCCGCAGCATGCCGACCTGGATCGGGGGCGCGGCACAGGTCAGGGTCGACCGGTCATCGGGCCGGGTCGATGTGCAGAAGATCTGGCTTGCGGTCGATTGCGGAATCGTGATCGACCCAGACAGCGCCCGCGCCCAGACCGAAGGCGCGGCGCTTTGGGGCCTGTCGATGGCCCTTTACGAAGGGACCGAATTCGTCGACGGTGCAGTTCGCGATCGCAATCTCGACAGCTACAACCCTCTTCGCATGATGGACACGCCCGAGATCGAGATCGAGTTCGTGGCCAGTTCCGAGGCCCCGGTGGGTCTGGGCGAACCGGGAACGACCGTGATCGCCCCGGCCATCGCCAATGCGATCCACGCGGCGGTGGGCGTGCGGATGCGGCATCTTCCGATTACCCCCGAGGCCGTTCTGGCGGCGCTCGGCTGACGAATGGAAACAAGGCAAGGGGACAATGAATGGGCCGACTGGTCGATGGCGTCTGGCATGACGAATGGTACGACACGAAAAGCAGCGGAGGACGCTTTCAACGCACGACCACGGCCTGGCGGAACTGGATCACGCCGGACGGTTCGCCAGGCCCTTCGGGCGAAGGCGGGTTCGAGGCAAGGGCCGGGCGGTATCACCTCTATGTCTCGCTCGCCTGTCCCTGGGCCCATCGCACGCTGATCTTTCGCGCGCTGAAGGGGCTTGAGGATCTGATCTCGGTGTCGGTCGTCCACCCTGATATGCTGTCCGACGGCTGGACCTTCTCGACGGAATTTCCGGCTGCGACGGGTGATGAGCTTTTCGGCTCGGATTTCCTGCGCGAGATCTATCTTCGGGCCGATGCCGACGCCTCGGGGCGGGTTACCGTGCCGGTGCTGTGGGACCGTGAACGGGGCACGATCGTTTCGAACGAAAGCGCCGAAATCATCCGCATGTTCAACCATGCCTTCAACGACTTGACCGGCAATCGGGACGACTATTGCCCGGATGACTTGCTGGATGAGATCAACGAGGTAAACTCACTGGTCTACGATCAGGTGAACAACGGCGTCTACAAGGCGGGCTTTGCAACCAGTCAGGCCGCCTATGATGAGGCCGTCCATCCGCTTTTCGAAACGCTTGATCTTCTCGAGCGTCGTCTGGCGGGCAATCGTTACCTTTGCGGGAACCGGATCACCGAGGCGGATTGGCGGCTTTTCACCACAATGGTGCGTTTCGATCCCGTCTATCACACGCATTTCAAGTGCAATCGTGCATGGTTGCGGGAATATCCCAACCTTTGGGGCTGGACGCGCGAGCTTTATCAATGGCCGGGCATCGCCGCGACGGTGAACTTCGACCACATCGTCCGGCACTACCATTACAGCCACGACACCATAAATCCTTCGCGGATCATTCCAATCAATCCGGTGATCGACTGGCACGAACCGCACGGGAGGGGTTAGAAAGGCCGAGCCTTTCGCGACACTTCCGCGAAGCGGGTGGCAGCGTTGTCACCCGCGCCATCCAGTGGGGGAATTGCCGGCGCGACAGGCGCCTCGCCCGGGTTCGTTCGACGCCCTGCAGGCGGAGGTGTCGCGCATGAACGTTTGCGCAAAGGCGCAGCCCCCGGCAGCGCCCACGAGCTGGGATCGAGCATGCCTCACTCCCTCAGCGCGGTCACTTCATCCACCCCCACCGCGAGATTGCCCTCAAGGATCAGCCGAGGGCCCGCACTTCCGATCTCGGCCCCGGTCACACGCGCGTAGACCCCGACATCCTTGATGCCGATCAGTTCGCCGTCACGAAGACATTCAAGCCGGAAACGATAGCTCCCCGAGGGCAGCGGTTCGCCATTGGCGTCCCTGCCAAGCCAGTCGACCTCGCCCGAACCGGTCCCGATTTCTTCGCGCCGGACCTCCCGTCCCTGGCTGTCGAGCGTGACAAGCGTGACGCTCTCTGCTTCGTCCTCGGGCTCGATCACCAGTGTCAGCGGATCCTGGTCGAACCAGACCTCGGAAGTCGTCCGGATCTCGCGACCGATCCAATCCGCGAGCTGGCTCAATGTTCCGCCCGTCCCTTCCACCAGCTGGGCAAGCAGCTCATTCGTGCGCACCTGCTGTTCGACCCCCGAGAAGGTGGCAAGCTGGACCGCGAACTCGCTGCCCTCCATCGGGTTCAGCGGGTCCTGATTCTGCAGCTGGGTGGTGAGCATGCGCAGAAAGGTCAGATAGTCCCCGCCGATTGACGCGGTTTGCGTGCTGGCGGGCGAGGAACTGGTTGAGCTGCTGGCCGAAATATCGCTGATCGCGTTGACCATCGTGTTTCCCTTCAGATGCGAATGTCGATTTGCCGCGCCAGGATGGGGCGGTCCGGGCCCGCCTGCGGCTCGGTCGATGGGACGACTGCATGTGCTCGGCCGGCCGTCTGGCTGCGTCCTGCAGCCCGCTGCGGGCGCTGGCCTGCTCCGTCACCGTCACCGTCACCGTCAGAGAACGAGAACGCGGCGCCGGCAAATGCGGTATCCCGCAGCTCGCGCGCGAGCAGCTCGCCGTGCCGGCGCAGGAACTCCAGCGTGTCCCGATGTTCCGCATAGACCGTCACGGTCGGCGTCTCTCCCGATGACATGACGAGGCGAACCTTGCCCAGTTCTTCCGGGCTCAGCGTCACCTCGATCCGTGCCTCATCGCTTGTGACCATCCGATCGGCTATCTGGCGCATCACCTCTTTCGGCTCTTGCGGCAGAGAACGTGTTTGGGCCTGCACAGCCGGTCCTGCGCTTTCGCCAATCCGGTCCCGACCGGGATGCATCCTCACTTCTGCCGTCATCGCCTCATCGGCCATCTGCCCTTGCTCATCCGGCTCGACTGGAGTGAGAGTTTCCACCTCCAGAGAAGCCGGGCTTTCCTGCGGCGCTTCGGCTTCAACGCGGTCGGCCGACGCCTGACGCCGGTCGATATCCGGCGCATGCGCAGGTTCTGCTGCGTCCCGATCCGATGCGTTCCGAACCGATGCGGCCCGATCTGATGCGACCCCGTCCGGTCGGTCGAGCGAAATCGGCAGATCCTCGCCCGCCAATGCGCCTGGGCGGTAAAATACCGCCGGACCATTCGCGGTCGCGGGCGGGGCGATCGCCGAGCCGGGCGCAAGAACAATGTCCGGCGCAAAGGCAATGGTCGATCGCTTGGTTCCGATCTCGGGCTGCGCGGCCAGTGCCGCGAGGTCTTCGGACGCCGATCCGCTTGTATCCCGCGCAAAGGGAAAACCATTGGCGCGCCCCGCCGCGACGAAAGGATGAGTAACCGGCGAGGCATACCACGCAACCGTGTCTAATTCGGGACGCGGCAGCTCCGCCTGTGGCAGCTCCGCTTCCGGTAGAACGGGCTGGGGAGTAGGCGCGCCTTCCGTGGCGACGTCTACGTGGCTGCGAACCGCTTCGGGAACGGGTCTTTCCGCATCGAGAGCAGGAATCGAAGGCGGAAGCGGCGGTGGCACAGCAGCCGCGTCGCCAGAAAGCAATATCACCTCATCCTCGGGCATGGCCTCCGGCGGTTCTTCGTTCAGAGCCTGGGCCGAGGGCGGGTCGGGGATTTCATCGCCCCCGACCAGATCGACGAGTTCCCCGAAAAGCCCGTCGCCCTCCAGCGAAGCCATTTGCAAATTCGGCGCGGCCAGAATGGAAGCGGGCAGGAAAAGCTCGGGTCTGAGCATGTCGCGGTCCTCTCGTGTACCTCTCTCGGGTAGCCGAGTTTGATTACCAAATATTTACGCAAGCCGGATAAAGTCACGATCATCGTGAAAATCTTAGAGGTTAATCTTGAGAATAGAGAGCATCACCCAAAGTCGAGCGGATCGAGAAACAATTGATAAAGATTTATCCAACGGGCTCGAAAAGGCATTCCTTCAGGAAATGCTGAAACACGCCGGACCAAAGCCAATGTCCGGAAGTTTTTCCGGCGGAATCGGCGAGGAGCAATTCGCCGGGTTTCTGATCGAAGCGCATGCCGAGGCCCTGGCCAGCCGGTTGGATTTTCGGCTTATTGGGCCGGGCATCCGGCCATGACCGCGCTCGACCTCGCCCGGGAAGTTCGGGCCGCAATCGAGTCTTTCCATCCAGAGCAAGCAGAAAACGCGATGGGAAATCTTGCAAAAGCGCTCGCGGACACGTCAGTCGCCGCAGAGGACCGCATTGCGATCATCAGAGAGTTCGAGGCAATCCGGACACTGGCGGCGGCAAGCTGCGAAGGGCTCGCGCGGGCGCGCCAGGAAATCGAAGGTTTGTTGCGGATCTCGCGCGAGTTCGCCTGCTATGACAAATCGGGTCATATGGAAAGCAATCCCGTCAAGACGCAGAAGATCATGAGATTTTGAATAAAAACCCGTGCTGTATTGATTTGATCAAGGGTCGCAATTCAGCATTTATTCATTCTTGCCGGAGTATTCCGGAATTGTGCTGAAATGCACCTGGGGCAATTCCCAGAAGGTCAGAAGGCCGTATTTGCAACGGGGTGAATACCCCAGTCATGGAGCAAAAAATGTCCAGCATTCTGACCAACAACAGCGCCCTCGTCGCCCTTCAGACGCTCAAGGGGATCAACTCGAACCTCGCCAAGGCACAGTCGGAAATCTCGACCGGGAAATCCGTCGCCAACGCGCAGGACAATGCCGCGATCTGGGCCATCTCGAAAGTGATGGAAACCGACCAGTCGGCCTTCAAGGCGATCCAGTCCAACCTCAACGTTGCGGGTGCGACGGTGGCGACGGCCAGGGTCGGCGCCGAGCAGATCGCGGATCTGCTGAACGAGATGAAGGATCTCGCCGTCAGCGCGAACAGCGATACGGCAGATTTCACCAAGATCCAGACGGACATCGCGGCCAAGAAAGAGCAGATCACCTCGATCATCCAGGGCACCCAGATGAACGGCGTGAACCTGCTCAAGACGAACCCGGTCGCCGGGCAGACCAGCTTCAGCGTTCTGGGCTCGCTCGACCGCACCAACGGCACCGTGGCTACGACCGCGAATGCCATCACGGTCGACTCGGTCGATTTCGAAGCGGATATCGAAGGCGCGACCGTGACCGCAATCACCGACCGGACGACGGCCGCGACCGCCCTGGGTGAGATCGAGGCGCTGATCGATATCGCGGTTGTCGGCGCGGCCGAGCTCGGTTCGTCCGGCAAGAGGATCTCGGATCAGTCGAACTTCGTGGGGAAACTGGCCGACTCGCTCAAGAGCGGGATCGGCTCTCTGGTCGATGCCGACATGGAAGAGACATCGGCGCGCCTGCAGGCGCTGCAGACCCAGCAACAGCTCGGCGTTCAGGCGCTGTCGATCGCGAACCAGGCGCCGTCGGCCATCCTGTCGCTGTTCCGCTGATGACAAAGCACGGGGGCGCCACGGCGCCCCTTCACTCGCGACGAAGGATCTGCCCGGGGAAATCGGGAATAATCGACGTGAACGCAGTCTTGACCAAATCCGACCACGCCTACGGAAATGTCTGTCTCCGCAGCGCCCGCGATATCGAATACGACATGTTCTCGCGGATTACCCGGATGCTCCGGCTTGCTCCGCGCAATTGCGATTGCTGCGAAACGATCGCGGCTGTCGGCAAGAACAATGAACTTTGGTCGCTTCTGGCGACGGATCTGGCCGATCCCGGAAACGGCCTGCCAGATGAAATCAGGGCGGGGCTTCTGGCCCTTGCCTTTTTCTCGCTTCGCCATGGCAGGACGGTTCTGGCCGGCGCGGCGACGACCGATGTGCTGATCGACATCAACATGACCGTCATGAAAGGTCTGCGCGGGGGAGAGATGGAATGAGCGGTCTGATCCTCAAGCTTGCCCCGAACGAACGCATCCTTGTCAATGGCGCGGTGATCGAGAATGGCGAGCGGCGCACCCGGATCTCGATCAAGACCCCGAATGCCGCGATCCTGCGCCTGCGCGATGCGATCCATCCTGCCGAAGCACAGACCCCGGTCAGCCGGATCTGCTATATCTGCCAGCTTGTCCTGACGGCCGAGGCGGAAGAGGATCACGGTCGCGAACAGGCCCTGGAAGGCATTGCCCAGCTCGCGCAGGTGTTCCCTCTGGGTGCGACCCGCGAATTGCTTGACGACGCGGCGCGGCATCTGCGCGAGGGCAATTTTTATCTTGCCATGAAGCTATTGCGAGGACTCCTGCCGCTGGAGGCCTCGCTGCTTGCCGGGCATGGCTCGTGAGCTATCTCGTTCAGGCCGGAAATGGTGGCTATCTGGGCTGGAAGATCCTTGAGCGCACGGCCTCGGTCCAGCGCGCCGTTCTGGAAAAGGACGCTCAGATCACGGCGTCGCGCGACTATTTCGCCGAGCGGCTGCCCCAGGTGACGGCCGCCGAGGATCTGGTGTCAGATTACAAGTTGCTCAGCGTGGCTCTGAGGGCCTTCGGGCTCGACAATGACATCGGCAATCGCCAGTTCATCAGGCGTGTCCTCGAGGCCGACCCGGATGACAGTTCGAGCCTGGTCAACAGGCTTTCCGACAAGCGCTATCTCAGGCTGAACAAGGCGCTCGGCCTCGGCTCGGGCACCGAGCCGGCGAGCGACAGGATGGATAGCGGAAGCATTCTTGATCTCTACGTGACCCGCAGCTTCGAAAAGAATGTGGGCAGCAGCCACGCCGAGATCGAACTTGCCCTGAACGCCCGCCGGGAATTGCCCGAACTCGCGAAATCGGATTCCGCCGAAAACACCAAATGGTACCAGATCATCGGATCGACGCCGCTGAGGAAGATATTCGAAGGCGCCTTCGGTCTGAGCAGTTCCTTTGGCCAGTTGGACGTAGACCGGCAGGTCGAAGAACTGAAACTGCGTTGCGAGCAAATGACCGGCAGCAGCGATCCGTCACAATTCATCGAAACCGGGGCAGTCGAGGATCTCATCAAGACCTACCTGCTCCGCTCCCAGTTCAGTTCGGGCTCGGTCTATTCGCCGTTTTCGACGGCGCTCGCGATCCTCAACGGGGGATGAAACAGACCAGGCACGAAAAGCGGTAAAAGCCGGATGGCAGACCGCGCCATTCTCACGGCGCGGCCTGATGAGTTTTGATCGACCCGCCGGGCTCAGCTCGTCGATCCTGTTGGATTGACGATCCGAGCCTCGGCCCGCGACTTTTCAGCCCGCAAGCAGGGCAGCATTGCCACCTGCCGCCGTGGTATCGACGCAAAGGTGGCGCTCATGGCAGACATGGGCCCGGTCGGGCATGGCGGTGATCAACGGTCTCAGGGCTCCGTCCTCGCGGGACAGGGCGGTCGCGATTTCGCGCCCCTTCTGTTCGTCACCCCACCAAAGGACCGCCGAGAATTCGGCGCCATTCGCCTGGTTCAAGCCGTCTGCGGCAAGTGCCTGACCACCCAGCGCCCTGACCGCGCGCTCTTGCACCTGGCGCAACTCGGTTCCGGGGCCAAGGCACAGGACCGGCGGACGGGCCACGAAGCGCAGGCGGTTCATCTCACCGGTGGGGCCGGGCATGAACAGCTCATCCTCGGTCGGCGTTGAAGGGGCCTGGGCCGCCGCATCTGTCGCGACTGGCGCAGGCGCATAGAAGCGGTTCAGGTAAAGCGGGCCGCCCGCCTTCGGTCCGGTTCCCGACAGTCCCTCGCCCCCGAAGGGTTGCGAGCCGACGACCGCACCGATCTGGTTGCGATTGACATAGACATTGCCTGCATCGATCGCGTCCGACACATCCTGGACGCGCGAATCGATCCGGGTGTGCAGCCCGAACGTCAGGCCGTAACCGCGCGCGTTGATCGCATCGAGCACTTTGGGCAGATCATCCGCTCGGAAGGTCGCGACATGCAGGACCGGGCCAAAGATCTCGCGCTCGAGTTCATCTATCCCGTTCACCGTCAGCAGGGTCGGCGCGACAAAGTTGCCCTGTGCAGGGGTCGGCACTTCATGGGCGACGCGGTTCTGCTTCTGCTGCAGGTAAGTGGTGATACCCTCGCGCGCCTCGTCATCGATGACCGGGCCGACATCGGTCTTGAGCAGCATCGGATCGCCCACGACCAGTTCATCCATCGCGCCCTTGATCATCTCGATCAGATGCGGGGCGATATCCTCCTGAACGTAAAGGCAGCGCAGGGCCGAACAGCGCTGTCCCGCCGAACGGAAGGACGATGCGACGACGTCGCGCACGGCCTGTTCGGGCAGCGCGGTCGAATCGACGATCATGGCGTTCAGTCCACCGGTTTCCGCGATCAGCGGAGTTCCGGGCGCCATGTGCTGGGCCATGGCGCGGGCAATGATCCGCGCGGTGTCGGTCGAGCCGGTGAAGACCACCCCATTGACGCGCGCATCCGAAGTCAGGGCCGCCCCGACGGTTCCGCCCTGACCGGGCAGAAGCTGCAGCGCAGATGCGGGCACGCCGGCCTCGTGCAGCAAGCGCACGGCGACTGCCGCGATCAACGGCGTCTGTTCGGCGGGTTTGGCCAGGACGGCATTGCCCGCCATCAGGGCCGCCGCGATCTGACCGCTGAAGATCGCCAGCGGGAAGTTCCAGGGGCTGATCGCGACCACGAGGCCGCGCGCCTTGCGCTGATCCGCCGCGCCCTCGGCTGCGTAGTAACGCAGGAAGTCGACAGCTTCGCGCAACTCGCCGACAGCGTCACCGAGCGTCTTGCCAGCCTCACGCGCGAGCGTCGCGAAGATCAGCCCGGCATTCGCTTCGTAGAGGTCGGCCGCGCGGCGCAGCACTTCGGCACGGGCCACCGGGGCCGCGTCCCAGACCGCGGCATCGGCAATCGCCCGCGTCGCCGTGCGCTGATCGGCCTCGATCACTTCGGCGATGGCTTCGCCGGTCGCGGGGTTGCGCACCGGCATGGCCTGGCCGGTCGGCGCCGAAACGGTGATCGGCGCGGCATCGGGGATCGCCACCTCGCGCGAGGCGTAGATTTTTGCAAGCACCGCCTCGTCGCTCAGGTCGAAGCCCTGCGAGTTTGCACGAGCTTCACCGAAGATCTTGTCGGGCGCGGCAAGCCCAGCGGGTGCCTTGGCGGTCGCGAGCGCCGCAAAGGGGTCGGCCGCCACATCCTCGGGGGCGATCGATTCATCGACGATCTGGTTCACAAAGGACGAGTTCGCGCCGTTTTCAAGCAGGCGGCGGACCAGGTAGGCCAGCAGGTCGCGATGCGCGCCGACCGGTGCATAGATGCGGCAGCGCCCCTTGCTTTCGCGCAGGACGATGTCGTGCAGACGCTCGCCCATGCCATGCAGGCGCTGGAACTCGAATTCGATGCCTTGCGCCATGTGCAGGATGGCGGCGACCGTATGGGCGTTATGCGTCGCGAATTGCGGATAGATGCGATCAGCGCAGTCGATCAGCTTGCGCGCATTCGAGATATAGCTGACATCGGTCCCGACCTTCGAGGTGAACAGCGGAAAGCCGGGCAGGCCCTCGACCTGTGCTCGCTTGATCTCGCTGTCCCAATAGGCGCCCTTGACCAGGCGCACCATGATCTTGCGGTCCAGTCGGGTCGCGAGTTCGTAGAGCCAGTCGATCGCCAGCCCCGCGCGCTTGCCATAGGCCTGGACCACGATGCCGAACCCGTCCCAGCCCGCGAGAGAGGGATCGGACATGACGGCTTCGATGACCTTCATCGACAAGACCAGGCGATCCTGCTCCTCGGCGTCGATATTCATCCCCATGCCCGCAGCCTTGGCCTGCTGCGCCAGCTTCAGGACGACAGGAACCAGTTCCGACAGGACGCGGGCTTCCTGCGCGACCTCGTAGCGTGGATGTAGGGCGGACAGCTTGATCGAGATGCCCGGGTTCATCTGCACCGAGCCCTTGGTGCAGGCCTTGGCGATCGCCGTGATGGCATCGGCATAGTCGCGGGCATAGCGCGCGGCATCGGCAGCGGTCATCGCGGCCTCGCCCAGCATGTCATAGCTATAGGTAAAGCCCTGTTTTTCACGGGCCTGCGCATTGACAAGCGCCTTGTTGATCGTCTCGCCCAGAACGAACTGGCGGCCCATCTCCTTCATGGCGCGGCCGACAGCGGCGCGGATCACCGGCTCACCCAGGCGACGGATGGCGCCGCGCAGCGTGCCCGCGATGCCGCCTTGTTCATCGTCCAGAACCTTGCCGGTCAGCATCAATGCCCAGGTCGAGGCGTTGACCAGCGAAGACGAGGCCTCACCCATATGCTTGCCCCAGTCCGACGGCGCGATCTTGTCTTCGATCAGCGCGTCGATCGTGTCGCGGTCGGGAACGCGCAGCATGGCCTCGGCAAGGCACATCAGCGCGACGCCCTCACGCGTGGAAAGCCCGTATTCGGCAAGGAAATGCTCCATCAGGGTCGGGCGCGCTTCGCTGCGGATGCGGCGCACCAGGCCGGCTCCTCGGGCGGTGATGGCCGTGCGATCGGAAACATCCAGCCCGGCCTCGGCGACCAGCCGATCGAGCAAAGCCCGTTCGTCCTGGAACTTGCTGTCAGGGCCGAGATCGGAAAGGCGGGTCTGGGACATTATGTTCTCCTGCGGTTTGTCGGCTGGATAGCCCGTGACGCATGGACGATGTGACCAATCTGTGTCAGATGATTAGACGATCATAACATTTTTCAAGCGAGTCGCAGACCATGGATGACATCCTGGACGCAACGAACGTCAAGATCCTGCGCGAGCTCGTCGCCAATGCCCGCATTCCGATCACCGAGCTGGCGCGCAAGGTCGGCCTGTCCAAGACCCCGGTTGCCTTGCGGATCAAGCAGATGGAGGAAATGGGTCTCATCACCGGATACCGCGCGATCCTCTCGCCGCTGAAGCTGGGCCTGACCCATGTCACCTATGTCGAGGTGCGCCTATCCGACACGCGGCAAAAGGCGCTCGAGGCATTCAACGCCGCGGTTCGGGCGATTCCCGAGGTCGAGGAATGCTACATGATCGCCGGCGGCTTCGATTACCTGCTGAAAGTGCGCTCGGAGGACATGGCCGGATATCGACGGATCATGGCCGAAAAGATATCGGCCTTGCCGCACATCCACGCCACCACCAGCTATGTCTCGATGGAGGCGGTGGTTGAACAGAACTGGACCGAGCTGTAAGCGCCCGTCCACCCACTCCGACGGACTTGGAACCTGATGGACTTCAAATGGCTCGAGGACTTCGTGACGCTGGCCGAGACGCGCAGCTTCTCGCGTTCGGCGGAATTGCGCGGCGTCACCCAAAGTGCCTTCAGCCGCCGGATTCGCGCGCTCGAGGAATGGATCGGGGCGGATCTGCTGTCGCGTGACAGCTATCCCGTCACCCTGACGCCCGAAGGGGTGCTGTTTCGCGAAACCGCTGAAGAGGCGGTTCGAATGTTGAATGCGCGGCGCGCCGAGTTCCGCGAACATTCGCGTTCTCGGGGGGGCGAGATTTCGTTCCTTTCGCTGCACAGCCTCAGCGTGACTTTCCTGCCCGGCTGGCTGATGCGCCTGAAGGCTGTCGCGGGCAAGATGACGAGCCGCGTGAAGCCTGAAAACTTCGACCGCTGCGTCGAGGCACTTGCCGAGGGGGGCTACGATTTCTTTCTGACCTATGCCCATCCCCAGGTGAATATCCCACTGGACCCCGAGCTTTACCCGCATCTGGTTGTCGGGCTCGACAGCCTCGTTGCGGTGGCGCGGCCGGGATGGCCGGGCGAATGGCTCAGCGAGGGCATGCCGTTGCTGCAATATTCCCGAGGTTCGTTCTTGAACCAGATGACCCGAATCGCGCAGGCCCAGCCCGGGGCGCCCAAGGTTTATGTTGCCCATATTGACGAAGCCTCCATGGCCGAGGCGATGAAAAGCATGGCCGTGGCAGGTCACGGCGTGGTCTGGCTGCCACGCCTGCTGGTCGAAGCCGAAATCACTGCTGGCCGGTTGGAAGTGGTTGCACCTGAATTGCCCATGGAAATCAGGCTTTACCGCAATCCCTCGCGCGGTCGTGGCATTACGGGGCAGGTCTGGCGCGCCGCCGAACACATGGATCGCGAGCAGCCCTCGGCCTGAATTCCAGCCCGATTTTGGTGCTGTTTCGACAAACCCAGCAGGGAATTGCGCAATTCTGCCGGATCTCGCCACAGACCCGTCGACTCTCGTTGACAGCGCCGCGATGCCGTTCGTTAACTTTCGTTAAAGCTATCCGAAAGCACCAGGTCACTGTCACTGAGGAAGGCGATGAAAGATACCAGCATCATTTTCGTACTGGACCCTCCGAAACTCATAGCTGACGGCATCCTTCTTGTGGCGTCGATCCGGCGCCACATGCCGGAGATCGAAGTGATCGGCTATTGTCCGGCCGAAAAAGCCGAGATGATCCCACCCCAGGTCAGCGAGTTCTTCAAGGCGAACAATGCCGAGATCCGCTATTTCGAGGCGACCGGGAAATTCGATCCACCCTACCCGCATGGCAACAAGATCCTGGCCTGCGCCGAGCCGCGCTCGACCGGTTTCACCCTGTTTCTCGATACGGATATCGTGCTCTGGCAGGCTTTCGAACCGTCCGAGATCCTGCACGACAACACCGTCTCGGCGGCGCCCGAAGGCGTGATGACATGGGGCAAATCCGAGGAAAGATGGCCGCGCGTCTACAAGATGTTCGACATGGAGCCCCCCGAGGAAACGATCAACCTTGCGCGGAGCGGCCGTCCTTCGAAACCTTATTTCAATGCGGGCGTGGTCGGCTTTCCGAACGTGGCCGTCGCCGGTTTTCCGAATTTCGGTGCGCTCTGGCTGGATACGGCGCAGAAGATCGGTGCCAACCCCAAGGTCGAGGAAAGTCGCCCATGGCTCGACCAGATCTCCATGCCGGTGGCGATTGCACGGGCGGGCTGGGCTTACCACCTTCTCGAGAACCGCTGGAACCTGTCGCTGTCGCGCAAGGAAGCCGAGCCCGACATGCCCGGGAAGAAGCTTGAGCGCATCGACGAAACCGTAAGCCGCATGAACGGCGAAGATGCCGTGATCCTGCATTACCATTCGCCGAAGTTCCTCTATGGCACGCGCTATGAAGGCTATTTCGAGGACCTGACCAGGGAATTCACCTGCTTCTCGAAACTTGAGGAGATGAGCCCGAACAATCTGTCAAGTTTCCTTGCGCAGAAGCAGGCCACGGACAAGATCAAGGAAATAAAGGCCATCCCGAAAGAAGAACGAACCGCGGAGCAAAAGGCCGAGGCCACCGAATCCAAGCGACAACGTCGCGACCTGAGACAGGCTGCCCGAAACCCCGATTTCGCAAGCTGGCCGGATTCTATTCTGCCGGTCCGAGATTAGATGCGCATCGTCCTGCACCCCGGTCCGCACAAGACCGCAACCACCATGGTCCAGTCGGCGCTCAAGACCGGTCTGGGCGGGCAAATCGTGGGTGGCGCAGCGGATGCGCGTAACCTTGCCGGCCTTGCGGATGATTTCCGGACCATTCGCTGGGCCTTTGTCGCGCTGAACATGAAACCCACGAAGAAAAGGGTCGAAAACGCCCGGCAGCTTTTGCGCAAGTTTGCCGAGTCGGCCGAGGCGATGGGCGTGACAAATCTTGTCGTGTCCGACGAGAACTTCCTTGGCCATCCCCCGACATTCTTCGTGCTCAAGCACGGCGAGGCGCGCTATTACCGGCATAACAGCGCCACCGCCGAAGCCATTGCCGAGGCCTTCGAGCCTTGGGAGGTCGAGATAGTCTTCACCACGCGCAAGCAGGAGACGCTGTTTCCCAGCCATTATATGGACGGAATCCGCTGGGTCCGGCTCGACATGTCGCTGGATGAATTCTGGGCCTTGCTTCTGCAGGAAGGCATCGACGCGCTGCGCTTCGACAAGCTGGCCGAACCGTGGCGTGACCACTTCGGAGCCCAGAAGGTGTCGCATCTCGGCTATGAGCTTCTGGAAGAGGCGCCGGATGTGTTCATGAAGGGGATTTCCGAACGCTTTCACCTGCCCCCGGCCAGCCTTGCCCTGCCCGGCAAACGGGTGAATGGCTCGCTGCCCGGGTTCAAGATCGAGCTTGCACGGCAGTTGTTCCGCGACATCGCCGCTGGCACCAAAGAGCGCAAGGCCGCCCGGCACGAATTGCTGAAGGCAGAGCCATTGCCCGGACAGGAAGAGATACCCCGACCCCGGCTCAGCGCCAAAAGCCTTGACGAGATCCGCGCGGCCTTTGCCGACGATCTTTCGTACAGCCCATGAGCGCGGCGACATTGCTTCTGGACATGCCGGCCGGGATCACCTTCATGTGACGCAGGGGGCGGCGAAAAGCGACGTTTCCCGGCTTTTCCCGAAGCAGGGCTGAAGCAGGCCGAACTTTATTCCGGATAGGAATAACCTAGCGCGACTTGGCATTGGAATTCACCCCTGCCCGCTCATAGATGTGCCCGACAAGAGGGCGAAAAACCTTCGAAAACCTGATAAGATACCAATTCCTAGAACCTGCCTGACCGGAAGGAACCCGCATGATGCGGGCCGCCGAAGCATGCAGCCGAGGTGAACATGATGAAGACCCGTATCGACCACGATCTGCTTGGCGACCGCGAAGTTCCCGCCGACGCCTATTGGGGCGTCCACTCCCTGCGCGCGGTCGAGAATTTCCCGATTTCGGGCCGCAAGGTCGGCGAGATCCCCGAACTGGTCAGCGCGCTGGCCGCAATCAAGCAGGCCGCCGCCATGGCCAATGCCGATCTGGGCCTGCTTTCGTCCGAGCGCCGCGACGCCATCGTCGCCGCCTGCGAAGAGATCCGCTCGGGCAAGCTGCACGATCAGTTCATCGTCGACCAGATCCAGGGCGGCGCGGGCACCTCGACCAACATGAACGCGAACGAGGTCATCGCAAACCGCGCGCTGGAAATCATGGGTCACGCCAAGGGTGAATACAAATACCTGCACCCGAACGAGCATGTGAACATGAGCCAGTCGACCAACGACGTCTATCCGACGGCGCTGCGGCTGGCCTCGTGGAAGGGCATCCAGAAGCTGATCGGCGCGCTTGCCTCGCTGCGCGGCGCCTTCGAGGCGAAGGGCGTCGAATTCCAGGACATCCTGAAGATGGGCCGGACCCAGCTGCAGGAGGCAGTACCGATGACGCTGGGCCAGGAATTCAACGCCTTCGCCATCACCATCGGCGAGGATGAGCAGCGCTTGGCCGAAGCGGCCCAACTGATCTGCGAAATCAACCTTGGCGCCACCGCCATCGGCACCGGCATCACTGCCCATCCGGAATATGCCGAGCGCGTCCGCGCCCGTCTGGCCGAGATCACCGTCATTCCGGTCGTGACTGCCGCCGACCTCGTCGAAGCGACGCAGGATTGTGGCGCATTCGTCCAGACCTCGGGCGTCTTGAAGCGGGTCGCTGTGAAGCTTTCCAAGATCTGCAACGACCTTCGCCTGCTCTCGTCCGGTCCTCGCGCGGGCTTCAACGAGATCAACCTGCCTGCCAAGCAGGCCGGTTCGTCGATCATGCCGGGCAAGGTGAACCCGGTCATCCCCGAAGTCATGAACCAGATCTGCTTCGAGGTGATCGGCAATGATGTCACCATCACGCTGGCGGCCGAGGGCGGTCAGTTGCAGCTCAACGCCTTCGAGCCGGTCATCGCATACAGCATGTTCCGTTCGGTCGATCACCTCGTCGCGGGTCTCTCGACCCTCGAGCACAATTGCGTTCGCGGCATCACCGCGAACCGCGACGTGCTCAAGGAAACCGTCCGCCGCTCGATCGGCATCGTGACCGCGCTGAACCCCTATATCGGCTATGCGGCGGCGACCGAGGTCGCGACCGAAGCCCACCTGACCGGGCGCGGCGTCTACGAACTCGTGCTGGAAAAGGGACTGCTGCCCAAGGATCGGCTTGACGCAATCCTTCGCCCCGAGACGCTGACCCGCCCTGTGCCCTTCGTGGCCTGATCCATCCCCTGCCCCCAGGGGTGACGGCCCCGGCTATCAGCCGGGGTCGCTTTCGATTTCATCCAGCAGGAACGCCCGGAACTTGCGGATCGCGGGCCGATTCCGCCGACCCTGCGGATAGACCAGCCAATAGCCCCGCCCGTTCTTCGACACCTGGGGGAAGGGCTGGATCAGGCTTCCCGTCGCAAGCTCGAAGCGGAAGAAGCGCGGCGTCAGAAGCGCCACGCCGTAACCCGCCAGCGCCGCGCGTGCCTCATGCAGATCCGTGGACAGCGTCAGCCCCGCGCGCGGCGGGCATTCGGGATATTCGACCCCCGCGTCCCGCATCCAGACCGCCCAGTTCGGATCGGCCGTGTCCAGCAGGGGCAGTCGCAACAGATCCGCGGGCTCACGGATGTCGATCCTGCGCGCGAGTTCAGGCGACAGCATCGGCGTATATTCGACATGCATGAGGAAATGCGAGGCCAGTCCCGGCCATTTCCCGTCGCCCGCGCGGATCGCCACGCTGATATCCTCGCGTCCGAAATCCACGAGATTGTCGCTGGTCTCAAGCCGGACCGCGAGATTGGAATGGCTCATCTGGAACTTGCCGAGGCGCGGCGACAGCCACGCCCCGGCAAATGTCGGCACGGTCGAAATCGACAGCGTCGAGACGGTGTCGGCAGAGGGTTCCGAATAGGTTTCGCGCAGCAGATCGAAGGCGTCGATGGTCGGGCGCGCGAAAAGGGCACCGGTTTCGGTCAGGCTGATCTCGCGCGTCTTGCGCAAGAACAAAGGTGCGCCGAGCCGCTCTTCCAGCATCCGGATCTGATAGCTGACTGCGGCCTGCGTCATACCAAGCTCTTCGGCGGCTCGGGTAAAGCTCAGGTGTCGAGCCACCGCCTCGAAGGCGCGAAGCGCGGCAAGCGACGGAATGGACATAAGGTTGCCTTATGGATGTGTGCAGAGCCTTTGTTGGTCAAGGCGGCGCAACAGTAGCATTGTGACATTGTTCATCAACCATGCACATTGCGGAGAAATGCAATGTTTGACTGCGCGTCTCAGCGGCAGCCCAAGGGGCTTGTCGACCGTATCCTCTCGTTTCTTGGGCTCGGAACCAAGAATAAGCAGCGTCTATATGTAGCGACGATGGACCGCGCGGCAGCACTCGACGACCCAGCCACCCGCAAGATCCTGTCCGAGTTGCCGCCACATCTTTTGCGCGATGTCGGCGTATCCATGCCGGCGCCCCCCCGCGCGGAGAGCCGCCCGATCGACGGCGAAGCGCTGCGCAAGCATCTCTGGTAAGGGCTTAGGCGAGCCCTTCGCAGAAGCGGCGGATGCGGTCGCACGCATCCGCCAGCACCTCGTCCGAAGTGGCGTAGGAAATCCGGAAATGTGGGCTTAGGCCAAATGCCGCGCCAAAGACGACCGCGACCCCGGTTTCGTCCAGCAGCGCCGTGGCAAATGCCTCGTCATCCGAAATCAGCGTGCCCCCCGCCGATGTCTTGCCGATCAGGTCGCGGATCGAGGGATAGACATAGAACGCCCCCTGCGGCACCGGGCAGGTCATGCCCGCGCATTTGTTCAGGCCTTCGACCACCAGGTCACGGCGACGCTGGAACACAAGTCGGCTTTCTTCCAGATAATCCTGCGGACCCTCCAGCGCGGCCAGCGCGGCATATTGGCTGATCGAGGTCGGGTTCGAGGTCGATTGCGACTGCAGCTTGCCCATCGCCTTGACCAGTTCGACCGGGCCTGCGCCATAGCCGATCCGCCAACCGGTCATGGCATAGGACTTGCTGACGCCGTTCATGGTCAGGGTCCTGTCCTTCAGGCCGGGTTCGATCTGAGCCGGGGTCACGAATTTGAAGTCATCGAAGACGAGATGTTCGTAGATGTCATCGGCCAGCACCCAGACATCGGGATGGCGCATCAGAACATCGGTCAAGGCGCGCATCTCGGCTGCGCCATAGCCTGCGCCGGTCGGGTTCGAGGGCGAATTCAGGATCAGCCATTTCGTTCTGGGCGTGATCGCGGCCTCGAGCTGTTCCGGCGTGATGCGGTAGCCGTTGTCCATTGCGCCCTCGATCACGACAGGGGTTCCGCCCGCCAGCAGCACCATGTCGGGATAGCTGACCCAATAGGGCGCCGGGATGATCACCTCGTCGCCGGGGTTCAGCGTCGCCATCAGCGCGTTGTAAAGGATCTGCTTGCCGCCCGTGCCGACGGTGATCTGTTCGGGGGTATAGTCCAGATCGTTCTCGCGCTTGAACTTGTCACAGATCGCGCGCTTCAACTCGGGGATGCCGTCCACGGCGGTGTAGCGGGTATGCCCGGCATCAATCGCGGCCTTGCCCGCCTCGCGGATATGTTTCGGCGTATCGAAATCGGGCTCACCGGCCGAAAGGCTGATGATATCGCGACCCTCTGCCGCGAGTTCGCGGGCGCGGCCCGTGATCGCAATGGTGGGCGAGGGTTTGACGCGGGCGAGTGTCTGGGACAAAAGGCTCATCGAAATTCATCCTGCGGCTGGGGTGCCTGAAGTCATAGGCGCGGCGCCGTGGACAGACAAGCCGGGGGCGAAGGAATGGACGAGGCAAGGTTGAAGCGGCTGCGGATGCGAAGCTGGCGGCGCGGCATGAAGGAAATGGACCTGATCCTTGGCCCCTTCTCTGATACCGAACTGGAAAAGCTCGATGCCGACGATCTTGATCTTTATGAAACCCTGCTCGGCGAAAACGATCAGGACCTCTACCCCTGGATCACGGCGCGCATGTCCGGCGAGAACCCGGGCCCCGATGCGTTGATCGGACTGCTCGACCGGATCTCGGAATTCGCGATCGGCCGGCTCGGCCCGAAATCCTGAAAGTTTTATGCAAGCGGCAGGAATTATCGCCCGGATTAACCGGAGATTCGGAAATCTCGTCCAAGGTCCCTGGAAACGCGACTTTGAACGGATTGAGCCGATGCCCCAGACCAGCCCCAGCCCGGTTCGGCCGGTGCCTGCCCTGCGGCCCGCCCCCAGCGTGGCGCGCGCCGATGCTTATCTTGAAAGCCTGCAGATCCTCGAACGACTGCACCGACTGCTTCAGGATCTGGTCAAGGATGAATTCGAACGGCTTGGACGCACCGATCTGACGCCGGTTCAGGCCCTGCTGATCTACAACCTCGGAAGCTATGAGGTGACTGCGGGTGAGCTCCGCTCGCGCGGGATGTATCAGGGGTCGAATGTCAGCTACAACCTGAAGAAGCTGGTCGATCTGGGCTATCTCAGCCATGAACGCTGCGACATGGACCGCCGTTCGGTGCGCGTGAAACTTACCCCCGCCGGGCAGGAGGTCCGCGACAATGTCGCCGGTCTGTTCGCTCGTCACGCGCAGGGGCTGGATCTGTCCGGCGTGCTCGACGACCCCGCGATCGAGATCGTGAACCTGCAATGGCGCCGCATCGAACGCTTCTGGCTGGAACAGATCCGTTACATCTACTGAGAACACCCGCCGGCCGCGACGCGGCCAGCGGGCAGAGCCGGTCTTACCAGTGCCCGGTATTCTCCATGCTGGCCCAGGGCTCCTGCGGCGGCAGATGCTCACCTTCCTGCAGCAGTTCGATCGAGACATTATCCGGACTGCGCACGAAGGCCATATGACCGTCGCGCGGCGGACGGTTGATCGTGACCCCCGCATCCATCAACTTCTGGCACATGTCGTAGATATTTCCGACCCGGTAGGCGAGATGGCCGAAGTGACGGCTGTCGGATGGCAGACCTTCGTCCCCGTCCCAGTTCCAGGTCAGCTCGACCGGACATTCCGGCTGGTCCGGCGGCGCCATGAAGACAAGCGTGAAGCGCCCCTTGTCGTTTTCGATGCGACGCACCTCCTCGAGCCCGAGAAGCCTGTAGAATTCCATCGACTTTTCCAGGTCAAGGACGCGCACCATGGTGTGCAGATAGCGGATTTTCATGGCATATCTCCCGATTGTCCGGCCAAGATGACAGGTCGGACAACCAACCGCAACGGGACGGAATGGTTGCCTGAAAGCGCGCAGATCGAATGGATTGCGCCCTGCCCACCACGGCAACAGGCAGCGCCGTGGAACGCCGCCAAGAGATACGTTGACCCATCCCGCCCATGCAGGTCTAAATCCCTCCGAGGAACGAGGGAGAGAAATGCAGAACATTCTAGGGGCCATCGCCGATGATTTCACCGGCGCGACCGATCTTTGCAGCACTTGGGTCAAGGCAGGGCTCAGGGTCATCCAGGTGATCGGCGTCCCGGGGCCGGATTTCATTCCGGCCGAAGCCGATGCCATAGTGATCGCGCTGAAATCCCGCACCATCGCGCCCGATCAAGCGATAGCCCAATCTCTTGCGGCACTGGAATGGCTGCGGGGGCAAGGTGTGCGCCAGGTCCTGTTCAAATATTGCTCGACCTTCGATTCGACCCCGCAGGGCAATATCGGACCGGTCACGGATGCGCTGCTGGATGCGCTCGGGTCGGACTTCACCGTCGTTTCCCCCGCCTTTCCGGGGAACGGGCGTACCATCTACAAGGGCAACCTTTTCGTCGGCGACCTGCCCCTGGCGGAAAGCTCGATGAAGGATCATCCGCTGACGCCGATGCGGGATTCAAGCCTGATCCGCCTGATGGATGCGCAATCGCGCGGCAGGACCGGGTTGGTTCCGCTGCAGACCCTGCGCCGGGGACCGGCGGCGGTGACCAAGGCATTCGAAGAGCTGCGGGCACAGGGCTTCCGTTACGTCGTGCCCGATGCGGTCGAGGATCAGGACATGATGATCCTGGGCAAGGCGCTGGACGGGATGGCGCTTGTTACCGGCGGCTCGGCCGTGGCGATGGGGCTGCCCGCCAACCTGCGCGAAAGTGGCGAACTGGGCGCGGGAATGGCGCCTCGGCTGCCCCGTGCCGATGGTCGGCCGGTGGTCATCGCCGGCAGCTGCTCGGCCGCGACGCGCGCACAGATTGCGCATGTCGTTCCGCTTTGGCCCTCGCTCAAGATCGAGATCGACCGCATCGCGGCCGGCGAGGATGTCGTTGGTCAGGCGATGAAATGGGCAGACGACCAGTCTGGGCCGATCCTGATCTACGGCTCGTCGGACCCGGTCGAGGTGGCCGAGAATCAGCGTCGCCACGGCATCCAGGCCGCCGGAGAGATGATGGAGCGCACGCTGTCCGATATCGCCCGCGGCCTTTTCGCGCAGGGCTTCGGCAAGTTCCTCGTCGCGGGGGGCGAAACGTCGGGAGCGGTGATTTCCGCGCTTGGCCTGGGGCAGCTTGTCATCGGGCCGGAGGTCTGTCCCGGCGTGCCATGGTGCGGGGCAACCCTTGATGGTCGCGACCTGGCCCTTTGCCTGAAATCCGGCAATTTCGGCGGTGCAGACATGTTCGCGGCGGCGTTGGAGATGTTTGATGTCTGACACAAAGCTGCGCGAAGTGATGGCGCTGCAGGCCAGATCGCTGTTCGAGCGCGGCCTGACCTTCGGATCTTCCGGCAATATCTCGATCCGGCTGGATGACGGCTGGCTTATGACGCCGACCGGGTCCAGCATGGGGGCGATCGACCCTGCCCGTATCTCGCGGCTGGATATGCAGGGCAATCTGATTTCCGGCGACAAGCCTACCAAGGAAAGCTTCCTGCACATGGCGATGTACCGCCAGCGTCCGCGCGCAGGGGCGATCGTCCACCTGCATTCGACCCATTCGGTCGCGGTCAGCTGCATGCATGATATCGACCATCGCAACGTCATGCCGCCCCTGACCGCCTATTACGTCATGCGAGTCGGGCGCCTGCCCCTGATCCCCTATTTCGCCCCCGGCGATCTGGATCTGGCCAGGGCGGTCGAGGAAATGGCCTCGGATCATCACGCGGTGTTGCTGGCAAACCACGGGCCGGTGGTCGCAGGCAAGAACCTCGAAGATGCGGTTTACGCGACCGAAGAGCTTGAAGAGACTGCAAAGCTCTTTCTGGCCTTGCAGGGGATGCGCAGCCGCCCGCTGAGCGATGATCAGGTCCGCGAGCTCGAGCTGCGCTTTCCGCGCGATTTTTGAAGTGGACGCCCGTCGAAGCCGGGGCTAGAAGCGGCCCCCCGCGCCCCTGCGGAGACACAACCCTTGGCCAAAATCGCTTCAGGAAACTCAACCCACAGGTTGAGCCCCCTTGGCATGCCAAAAGCTGGAATAAACTTGAAGTTCCGGATTTGGACCACCACATATTGGTGGCGAAGCGTGAAGGATGGCTATATACTGAGCGAACGAGCCAGTTCGACGAGTCGATTCCGGGTGAAAACCCCCTCGTCTTCCAGGCTTGAATGCAACTGTAAGTGGTTGGCGTTTCTGCAGGTTCCAGCGAGAAGGTCGCGGGGATCGATCAGCAGTCGCCACTGCCAGCAGAAGCCGCGACAGGACAGTAGAAGAAGGGACCACAGGTATGAGCATCACCGTCTATTCCAAACCCGCCTGCGTGCAGTGCACCGCGACCACGCGCGCGCTGGACGCCCGTGGACTGGCTTATGACGTTGTAGACCTGACCGAGGATGACAGCGCCATGCAGCTTGTCACGTCGCTCGGATACCGCCAGGCCCCCGTCGTCATCGCCGGTGACGAGCATTGGGCAGGTTTCCGGCCCGACATGATCGGCCGGCTGTCGTAAGAGGCACTGCGATGGGCGGGCTGGTCTATTATTCGTCGGCATCAGGCAACACCGCGCGATTCGTGGCGCGGCTGGGTCTGGCCGCCGAACGGATTCCGGTCTCGCCCTCCGAGCCCATGCCGGAACCGGCGGGCCCGTATGTATTGATCTGCCCGACCTATGCCGATGGCGAGGGTCGTGGCGCGGTGCCGAAGCAGGTGATACGCTTCCTGAACGACCCGGCGCGACGCGCGCTGCTTCGCGGCGTCATCGCCAGCGGAAACCGGAACTTCGGCGCCACCTTCGCCCTGTCGGGCAAGGTCATTTCTGATAAATGCAATATCCCCGTGCTCTATCGATTCGAGCTCGCGGGGGATGATCTTGATGTCGCCCGCACCGTGTCGGGCCTGCAAAAATTCTGGGGGACGGAATGCTTGATGATGGCGTAAAGGCCGAGCTCGACTATCACGCGTTGAACGCGATGCTGAACCTTTACGACGGCGAGGGCCGCATCCGCTTTGACGCGGATCGCAAGGCTGCGCGCCAGTACTTCCTGCAGCACGTGAACCAGAACACGGTCTTCTTCCACAACCTCGACGAGAAGCTGCGCTATCTCGTGGATGAGGGCTATTATGAGCCCGAGGTCCTGGATCAGTATTCCAAGAACTTCCAGCGTGCGATCTGGGACGCTGCCTATGAGAAGAAGTTCCGCTTCCCGACCTTCCTGGGCGCGTTCAAGTATTACACCAGCTACACGCTGAAGACCCGCGACGGTCAGCGCTACCTGGAACGCTACGAAGATCGCGTGGTCATGGTTTCGCTGGCGCTCGCGCGCGGCGACGAAGCGCTGGCCCTGCGCTTCATGGACGAGATCCTGTCGGGCCGCTTCCAGCCGGCAACCCCGACCTTCCTGAACGCGGGCAAGAAATCGCGCGGAGAGCTGATCTCGTGCTTCCTGCTGCGGGTCGAGGACAACATGGAGTCCATCGGCCGTTCGATCAACTCGGCGCTGCAGCTTTCGAAGCGCGGCGGCGGCGTGGCCCTGATGCTCACGAACCTGCGCGAGATGGGCGCCCCGATCAAGGGAATCGAGAACCAGTCTTCGGGCGTCATCCCGGTGATGAAGCTGCTTGAAGACAGCTTCAGCTACGCCAACCAGCTTGGCGCGCGCCAGGGCGCGGGCGCGGTCTATCTGAACGCGCACCACCCCGACATCCTGCGTTTCCTCGACACCAAGCGCGAGAACGCGGATGAAAAGATCCGCATCAAGACGCTGTCCTTGGGCGTGGTCATCCCCGACGTGACCTTCGAGCTCGCGAAGAAGAACGAGGACATGTACCTGTTCTCACCGCATGACGTCGAAAAGGTCTATGGCCTGCCCTTCTCGGAGATCTCGGTCACCGAGAAATATGCCGAGATGGTCGACGACAAGCGCATCAAGAAGAAGAAGATCAACGCCCGCGCCTTCTTCCAGACATTGGCCGAGATCCAGTTCGAAAGCGGCTATCCCTACATCATGTTCGAAGACACGGTGAACAAGGCGAACCCGGTTCACGGGCGCATCACCATGTCGAACCTGTGCTCGGAGATCCTGCAGGTCAACGAGGCCTCGGAATTCAACGAAGACCTGAGCTATTCGCATTTGGGCACCGATATTTCCTGCAACCTCGGCTCGCTGAACATCGCGGCGACCATGGACGGGCCGGATTTCGGCGCCACCGTCGAAGCGGCGGTCCGCGCGCTGACGGCGGTGTCGGAAATGTCCTCGATCGACTCGGTTCCGTCGATCCGCCGCGGCAATGACGAGGCCCATGCCGTGGGTCTTGGCCAGATGAACCTGCACGGCTTCCTGGCCCGTGAGCGCATTCATTATGGCAGCCCCGAAGGCGTCGAGTTCACCTCGGTCTATTTCGCGGCCGTGGCCTATCACGCGATCCGCGCCTCGAACCTGCTCGCACAGGAAAAGGGCACGACATTCAAGGATTTCGACAAGTCGAAATACGCTGACGGCAGCTTTTTCGACAAATATACCGAAGCCGACTGGCTGCCGACCATGGCCGATGTCACCCGCGTTTTCGAAGGCATCACCCTGCCGACCCGCGACGATTGGGCCGCGCTCAAGGAGCAGGTCATGAAACACGGGCTTTACAACCGGAACCTGCAGGCGGTGCCGCCGACCGGCTCGATCAGCTATATCAACAACTCGACCAGCTCGATCCACCCGATCGTCGCGAAGATCGAGATCCGCAAGGAAGGCAAGATCGGCCGCGTCTATTACCCGGCGGCGTTCATGTCGAACGAGAACCTGGAATATTACCGCGACGCCTACGAGATCGGCCCCGACGCCATCATCGACACCTATGCGGCGGCGACCGAGCATGTCGATCAGGGCCTGTCGCTGACGCTGTTCTTCCCCGCCGAGGCTACGACGCGTGACATCAACCGCGCGCAGATCTATGCTTGGAAGAAGGGCATCAAGACGATCTACTACATCCGGCTGCGCCAGACCGCACTGGAAGGCACCGAGGTTCAGGGCTGCGTTTCCTGCTCTCTCTGACCAAAGTCGCTTGCGGGGGCTGAATGTCCCCCGCAATTCCATGGATATTTGAACACCAAAGAAAGGTTCTTCGGATGAAGGATCACGCCATTCGGACCCCATTGCGCGCCATCAACTGGAACCGTCTGGACGACGAGAAGGACCTCGAGGTCTGGAACCGCCTGACCGTGAACTTCTGGCTGCCCGAAAAGGTGCCGCTGTCGAATGACGTGCAAAGCTGGGCGACCCTGCGCCCGGCCGAGCGGGAATTGACGATCCGCGTCTTCACCGGCCTGACCCTGCTCGACACGGTGCAGAACACGATCGGCGCGCCCTCGATGATGCCCGACGCGCTGACCCCGCACGAAGAGGCGGTGCTGTCGAACATCTCGTTCATGGAGGCCGTCCATGCGCGGAGCTATTCGTCGATCTTCTCGACGCTCTGCCTGACCAAGGAAGTCGACGAGGCCTTCCGCTGGTCCGAGGAAAACCCGCATCTGCAAGCCAAGGCGCGGCTGATCCTTGAAGAATACAAGGCCGGCTCGGACCCGCTGAAGCGCAAGATCGCAAGCGTGTTCCTGGAAAGCTTCCTGTTCTATTCCGGCTTCTACCTGCCGATGTACTGGTCCTCGCGCGCGAAGCTGACCAACACCGCCGACCTGATCCGCCTGATCATCCGCGACGAGGCGGTGCATGGCTATTACATCGGCTACAAGTACCAACGCGGCCTTGAAAAGCTGAGCGCCGAAAAACAGCAGGAGCTGAAGGATTTCGCCTTCTCGCTGATCTTCGATCTTTACGACATCGAGCAGAAATACACCGCCGAGCTTTACGATGGGATCGGTCTGACCGAGGACGTGAAGGCCTTCCTGCATTACAACGCCAACAAGGCGCTGCAGAACCTCGGCTATGAGGCGCTGTTCCCGCCGCAGGCCTGCGAGGTGAACCCCGCGATCATGGCCGCACTGTCGCCCGACAGCGAAAACCACGACTTCTTCTCGGGTTCGGGCTCGTCCTACGTGATCGGCAAGGCCGTCGCGACCGAGGACGAAGACTGGGACTTCTGATCCAGCCCAAACGGCAAGGACGCCCGCCATTCCGGCGGGCGTTTTCGTTTCCGCACAGCCTCTTGCCCAAGGCGCGCGAAAGCCTAATCTGGCGCGCAAAACGGAGCCCCAGATGATAGCCATTACCCTGCTCACTGGCCGGGTCGCCCCCCTGCCCGGTTCGGACAAGCTCAGCGGAATTGCGAAGCATCCGGTGGATCAGCCGCTGACCCTTGGCCGCGAAGGTTTCGAAGGCGACGAGCAGGCGGATCTGCGCGTTCATGGCGGTGTCGAAAAGGCCGTCCATCATTATCCTTTCGACCATTACGCGGCCTGGCGCACCGATCTGGGCGAGCTGCCCTTGCTGGATGGTCCCGGCGCATTCGGCGAGAACCTCTCGACCACCGGCCTGACCGAAGATGGCGTGGCTGCGGGTGACATCTTTCGATTGGGCAGCGCGCTTCTGCAGGTCAGCCAGGGTCGACAGCCCTGCTGGAAACTGACCCAGCGGTTCGCTGTGCCCGACATGGCGCGGCGGGTGCAGGATACCGGCCGCACCGGATGGTATTACCGCGTTCTGGAAGCCGGCAAGGTCGCGCCCGGCGACAGGATCGAACTGATCGATCGGATTGCCCCGGAATGGTCGCTTCGCAGGCTTTGGCACGCGCTATATGTCGACCGGATGAACCTCGAGGAATTGCGCGGCATCGCGACACTCGACGTGCTGGCCGAGGGCTGGCGCAAATACGCGATCCGGCGGCTGGAGAACGGCAAGATCGAAGACTGGACGAAACGGCTTGAGGGCGGCGCATGAAACCGCCTTTGGTGATTTCGATCCAGAGCCAGGTCATCATGGGTCATGTCGGCAATTCCGCCGCCGTCTTTCCGATGCAGGCCGCCGGGCTGGAAGTCGCACAGATCCCGACGGTGGTTTTTTCGAACACCCCCGACTATCCGACGCTGCGCGGCCGGGCCGTGCCTGCGGATTTCTTCGCCGACCTGCTTGAGGGCGCGTGGGAACGGGGCCTGCCCGAGCGCGCGGCCTATATCGTCACCGGCTATATCGGATCGACCGAGGTCGCGCTGATGATTGCCGAGTTCATTGCCCGCGCGCGCGAAGTCAATCCCGGCCTGACCTATCTCTGCGATCCGGTCATGGGGGATGAAACGCCCGGCCTTTACGTGCCGGAAGTCATCGCCAATGTGCTGCGCGATGATCTGTTGCCGCAGGCTGACATCGCATCGCCCAACCCGTTCGAGATCGCCTATCTGACGGGCCAGCCGATCACCGAGCTTGCCGACCTGCCCATTGCGGCCCGCGCGTTGCGCCTTGCGCCCGGAGCAAGCCTGATCGCGACCGGCTGCCGTCTGCGCGAAACCGATCAGGGCATGCTGGAAAGCGTCGTGCTGGGCCCCGACGGCCTGAGCCGCCATGCCACGCCGCACCTTCCGCTTGCATTGGCGGGAACCGGAGACCTTTTCGCAGGCCTCGTCACCGCAGCATTGGGATGCGGACGCAGCCTGCCCGATGCGGTCGAATTCGCGCAGGAACAGACGACACGCGCGCTGGCCCATGCCGCATGCCTCGGCGCGAAAGAGGTGGTGCTGTCCGACCCTGCATTCCGCGCCGCGCTCCTGACGCTTTAGTTCTTCCGCAACGCGTTCATCAGCGCCGCGCCGAATGCGCCGGGACTATCATTGCCCGCAGGCTTCGCGGTCTTCGGGCCGCGCGCGGGCTGTGATTTCGGACCGCGCTCGGCTTGGCTGTCGCGCGCCGAGGCCCCGCCGTCCTTGCGCATGGTCAGGCCGATGCGTTTCCTCGGCACGTCCACCTCGGTCACCCGGACGCGGACCACGTCGCCGACCTTCACGACCTCGTTCGGGTCCTTCACGAAGCGGTCGGCGAGCTGGCTGATATGGACGAGGCCGTCCTGGTGCACGCCGATATCGACGAAGGCGCCGAAGGCCGCAACATTGGTGACCGTGCCTTCCAGCGCCATGCCGGGCCTGAGATCCTTGATGTCCTCGACCCCCTCGGCAAAGCTGGCGGTCACGAAGCTCGGGCGCGGGTCGCGGCCGGGCTTTTCCAGTTCCGACAGGATGTCGCGGATCGTCGGCAGGCCGAAGCTGTCATCGACGAACTGCTCGGCCCGGACGCCCTTCAGCGCCGCGCCGTCGCCCATGATCTGGCGGATGTCGCGGCCGCAGGCGGCGACGATCTTGCGCGCGACGCCGTAGGCCTCGGGATGGACCGACGAGGCGTCGAGCGGCTCTTTCCCGTCGCGGATGCGCAGGAAGCCCGCGCATTGCTCGAAGGCGCGGGGACCGAGGCCCGCGACCTTCTTCAGCTGCGCGCGCGAGGCGAAGGCCCCTTCGGCATCACGATGGGCCACGATGTTCTGCGCAAGCGACGGCCCCAGCCCCGCGACATGGGAAAGCAGGGGCGCCGAGGCGGTGTTCAGATCAACGCCGACCGCGTTCACCGCATCTTCGACCACTGCTTCGAGCGTTTTCGCAAGCTGGCGCTGGTCCACGTCATGCTGATACTGGCCGACGCCGATGGATTCCGGCGGCACCTTGACCAGCTCGGCCAACGGGTCCTGAAGACGGCGGGCAATCGACACCGCGCCGCGCAGCGACACGTCGAGATCGGGGAATTCCTTCGCCGCGAGTTCGGATGCCGAATAGACCGAGGCCCCTGCCTCGCTGACGATGACCTTGACCGGCACCTTCACGCCCGCGGGCAGGCGTTTCAGCACATCGGCCACCATGCGCTCGGTCTCGCGGCTGGCGGTGCCGTTGCCGATCGCGATCAGCTCGATCTTGTGGCGGAGGATCGCGGCGGCCAGCGCGGCCTCGGCCCCGCGCAGGTCGTTCTTGGGCTGGAACGGATAGAGCGTCGCGGTCTCGACCAGCTTGCCGGTGGCGTCCACCGCGGCGAGCTTGACCCCGGTGCGTATCCCCGGATCAAGGCCGATGGTGGCACGCGGCCCGGCGGGCGAGGCCAGCAGCAGGTCTTTCAGATTGCGGCCGAAGACGCGGATCGCCTCGGCATGGGCGCGGGCGCGCAATTCGGTCAGCAGGTCGATATACATCGTGTTCGAGAGCCGCACCCGCCAGGCCCAGCCCGCGACCTTGCGCAGCCATTGGTCGCCCGGACCATTGCCAAGCCCCCCCAGCGTCGAGGCCACGATCCCCTCGGCCCGCGCCTCGCCGGTTTCGCCTTCAGGGGCAATCTCGATGGTCAGGATCTCTTCCTTGGCGGCGCGCAGGATGGCGAGCGCCCGATGGCCCGGAATGGCGGACCATTTCTCGGCATGGTCGAAATAGTCGCTGAACTTCGCGCCCTCGGCCTCCTTGCCGGGGGTGACCTTGGCCGAGATGCGCGCCTCGACCTGCATGAATTCGCGCAGGCGGCCCAGCATCGGGGCATTTTCCGACAGTTCCTCGACGAGGATGTCGCGCGCCCCGTCGAGCGCAGCCTTCTGATCCGCGACATTTTCCGAAAGGTAGCTGGCCGCCAGCGCCGCCGGATCGGCCCCGCGATTGTCCTGGATGGCGCGCAAAAGCGGCTCGAGCCCGTTTTCCCGCGCGATCATCGCCTTGGTGCGGCGCTTGGGCTTGTAGGGCAGGTAGATGTCCTCGAGAGTCGCCTTGGTCTCGGCCCCGACGATGGCGCGGGTCAGCTCGTCGGTCAGCTTGCCCTGCCCCTTGATCGACTCGAGGATCGCCTTGCGCCGGGCTTCCAGCTCACGCAGATAGGCGAGCCTTTCCGCGAGGTTGCGCAGCTGCGTATCGTCGAGGCCGCCGGTCACCTCCTTGCGGTAGCGGGCGACGAAAGGCACCGTCGCACCGCCGTCCAGAAGCGCGGTCGCAGCGGATACTTGCGCCGCAGAGGCATTGATTTCATTGGCAATCGTGCGGGCAATCCGGTCGGTGGCGTCCATCGTCAGGCTCCTCAAGGTCGGAGGAATGTCATAGCCCGCGCCGCCCCGTCCGCCAAGTCCGATCAGGTCACGATGCCGATCTGCCAAGGCACGAACTCATCCTGGCCATAGCCCAGCACCTCGCTTTTCGAGCGCGTCCCCGAGGCGCAGTCGATCATCATGCGGAAGATCACCTCGCCCAGTTCCTCGATCGTGGCCTCGCCTTCGATGATGGTCCCGCAATTGAGGTCCATGTCATCCTCTTGCCGCTTCCAGGTCGCCGTGTTGGTCGAGAATTTCAGCGAGGGTGCCGGCACGCAGCCGAAGGCCGAACCGCGCCCGGTGGTGAAGCAGATCAGGTTCGCCCCCGAGGCCACCTGCCCCGTCGCCGAGACCGGGTCGTAGCCGGGGCTGTCCATGAAGACCATGCCATGTTCGGTCACCGGCTCGGCATATTCATAGACCCCGCGCAGGTTGGTCGTCCCCGCCTTGGCGACCGCGCCGAGGGATTTTTCAAGGATCGTGGTCAGCCCGCCGACCTTGTTCCCGGCCGAGGGGTTGTTGTTCATCTCGGCCCCGCCGCGGGCGGTGTGATCTTTCCACCAGTCGATGCGGGCGATCAGCTTTTCGCCCACTTCCTGCGTCTCGGCACGGCGGGTCAGCAAATGTTCCGCGCCATAGATTTCGGGTGTTTCCGACAAAATCGCCGTGCCGCCATGTCTGACAAGGATATCGACCGCATGGCCCAAGGCCGGATTCGCGGTGATGCCGGAATACCCGTCCGACCCCCCGCATTGCAGGCCCACGACCAATTCCGAAACGGGCACTGCCTCGCGCGTCACCGCATTGGCCTCGGCCAGCATTCCCTTGATCTGCGCCACGCCATGTTCGATGGTCTTGGTCGTGCCGCCCTGATCCTGAATGGTAAAGGCCTTCAGCTTGGCCCCCTCCGCCAGACCGCCCTGCGCCATGATCTCGGAGATCTGGTTGGTCTCGCAGCCGAGGCCGATGAACAGCACGGCGGCGAAATTCGGATGCGTCGCGAAGCCCGAGAGCGTGCGCCGCACGATGCGCATGGATTCGCTTTTCCCGTCCACCGCGCAGCCGATGCCATGGGTCAGCGCGACGACCCCGTCCACGTTCGGGAAATCGGCCAGCGCCTCGGGGCGGATGTCGCGGCGGAAATGATCGGCGATCGAGCGCACCACCCGGGCCGAGCAGTTCACCGAGGAAATGATGCCGATATAGTTCCGCGTCGCGATCCGCCCGTCAGGGCGGCGGATGCCCATGAAGGTCAGGGGCTCGGCCGCCGGAACCGTGGGCCGGGCATCGACGCCGATGGCATGTTCCATCTGCACGTCGGTCATCGCGAGATTGTGGACATGGATATGGCTGCCCGCCGGGATGGCCTGCGAGGCCAGGCCGATGACCTGGTTGTAGCGCCGCACCGCCTCGCCCGCGGCAATGTCGCGGGTGGCGATCTTGTGGCCGGGCGGGACGTCGCCCTGCAGCGTGATGCCTTCCTCGGGCAGGACGGTTCCGGCGGCAATCGGTTGCGTGGCGATGACGACATCGTCCTCGGGGCGCAGGCGGATGATGAGGGGCGCGGTCATGGCATGGTTCCTTAAAGGTCGAGGATGGCCTTGATGACGCCCGCCTCGGGACGCGACCAGTCCTGGAAAAGTTCTACCCCGTCCGAAAGCGCGCCGCGATGGGTATTCAGCGCCCGGGTCGGCACCCGGCCCGCGCGCATCTGCGCCACGACCTCGGCGAAATCATCGGGCTGGGCATTGCGGCTGGCGATCAGCGTGGCCTCGCGCTTGTGGAATTCCGGGTCCGAGAAGCGGATGTCCTGCCGCACCACCGAGAGCAGCACGTAGCGCGCGCCATGGGCGAGGAAGCCGAAGCCGCGCTCGATCGGGGGGGCCGCGCCGGTCGCGTCGATCACCACGTCGAACCAGTCGCCGCCGGTGAGGCGCGCCGCATTGGCCTCGGCATCGCCATCGGCCAGCAGGAGCTCGTCGGCCCCCAGCCCGCTTCGGGCGAAGCCCAGCCGGTCCTCGCGCGTGTCCATCACCGTGACATGGGCGCCGCGCGCCTTGGCGAAGATGATCGCCGACATGCCGATCGGCCCCGAGCCGGTCACCAGCACACGGTCGCGCGCGCTGACGCCGCCGCGCTTCACGCCATGCGCGCCGATGGCGAGGAACTCGATCATCGCGGCATCTTCCAGCGCGATGCCGCCTGCCGGGATCACGTTCCGCGCCGGGACCGAGATCAGCTCGGCCATGCCGCCATCGGTATGGACGCCCAGAACCTTGATGTTGCAGCAGGCATTCGTCAGCCCGATGCGGCAGGCCTGGCAGGTTCCGCAGGACAGGTAGGGCACGATGTAGACCGCCTCGCCGGGCGCGAGCGCGCTGCCCTCGGGGGCCTCCTCGACCGTGCCGGAAAGCTCGTGCCCCATCACGCGCGGATATTCGAGGAAGGGATGCTTGCCGCCGAAGATGTGGAAATCCGTGCCGCAGATGCCGACATGGCGGATGCGGACCAGCACCTCGCCTTCACCGCGCGCGGGCGCGGGGCGCTCGATCAGGGCGAGCTGCCCCGGTTCCTGACAGATCAGCGCCTTCATCGCGCGTTCCTTTCTTCGAATTCGGCCAGGGCGGCCGCGACCGCGGCGCGCCATGCGGGATCGTCGGCCAAGGCCGGCGGGAACAGCCCCGGCAGCGCCAGGAAGGGCGCGGCGTCCGTTCCGGCAGCGGCGTCCAGAAGCTCGGCGCGGCGCGGGTCGTCGGCCTCGCCGCGCAGGCGGATCGCGGCGATCCAGGCCGCGACCACGCGGGCGAAGGGGGCGATGTCCTGCCCCGCCCGCAGCGCATCCAGCGCCGGAGAGATGATCCGCTGCGGCAGTTTCTGGGTCGAATCCATCGCGATCTGGACATTGCGATGGGCAATGGCCGGATTGGCGAAACGGGCCAGCAGATCCGCCATGTAGGCATCGAGATCGATCCCCGGCACCGGGTCGAGCGTCGCACGCGCCGCCTGCATGTGGGCGCGGGCCTGCGCGGCGAGCTCGGGCACCGCCATCACGTCGCGGACATGCTCGAGCCCGTGCAGGATGCCCAGATGCGCGATCAGCGTATGCGCGCCATTGAGCATCCTGAGCTTCATCTTCTCATAGGGCTCGACATCCGAGACCATGACCGCGCCCGCCTTGTCCCAGGCCGGGCGGCCCTGCGGGAAATCCTCTTCGATCACCCATTGCAGGAAGGGCTCGGTCTCGATCGCCAGCGCGTCCTCGGCGCCGATCAGCGCGGCGGCGCGGGCGCGGGTGGCCTCGGTCGCGGCGGGAACGATGCGGTCCACCATCGAGCTCGGGAAGGCGACCTCGGTCGAGATCCAGCCCGCGAGCTCGGGATCGTGGATGGCGGCGAATTCGCTGACGAGGCGGCGCAGCACCTTGCCGTTCGAGGGCAGGTTGTCGCAGGTCAGCACGGTGAAGGGCGGGGTTCCGGCGTCCCGGCGGCGGCGCAACCCGGCGACGAGCAGGCCGACCGCGCCGCCCGGGGCCTCGGGCGCGGCAAGATCTGCGGCGATGGCGGGATGCCCGCGATCAAGCCCCCCGGTCGCCGGATCGATGCCATAAGCCTTTTCCGTGACGGTCAGGGTGACGATGCGGATCGCCGGATCGGCGAGCCAGTCCAGCAGCTCGGGCAGGTCCTCGGCGGCGCAAAGCCAGTCCTCGGTGACGCCGATCACCTCGGCGCTGTCGCCTTCTGGGCCGCGCGTGATGACGGTATAAAGCCCGTCCTGCGCCGCGAGGTCGCGGATCGGCCCCGGCGAGCGCAAGTTGACCGCGACGATGCCCCAGGCATCGGGGTCGATGTTCAAAGCGCGCTGGGTGAAGACCGCCTGATGGGCGCGGTGAAACGCGCCGAAGCCCAGGTGCAGGATGCCGGGCAGCAGGGTCGCGCGGTCGAATTCCGGCAGCGCGACACTCTCGGGCAGCACGGATTGCGAGGAAAGCCTGCTCATGCGCAGGCCCCCAGCCGGGGATGGGAAAGCGCGCGCTCGATCCCGCGCAGCTCGGCCAGGCCCTTGAGGCGGCCGATGGCGGGATAGCCGGGCTGCGCGCCCCGGGTCAGGTCGTCGAGGATCTCCTGGCCGTGATCGGGGCGGATCGGGATCAGGTGATCCTCGCGGCCCTCGGCGCGGCGGCGGCGTTCCTCGTCGAGCAGCGCGGCGATGACCTCGACCATGTCGGTGCCGCCTTCGAGATGCTCGTCCTCGTAGAAGGAGCAGGGCGCGGTCTCGGCCTCGCGCGTCACGTTGCGCAGGTGGACGAAATGGATACGGTCGGCGAAATCGCGGGTGATCTGCGGCAGGTCATTGCCCGGATGCGCCCCGAGCGAGCCCGAGCACAGGGTCATGCCATTGGCGCGGCTCTCGACCTGGCCCAGCATATGGGCGTAATCCGCGCGCGTCGACAGGATGCGCGGCAGGCCCAGCAGCGGCCATGGCGGATCGTCGGGATGGGCGCAGATATTGACGCCGACCTCTTCGGCGACCGGCACCACCTGGGACAGGAAATCGACGAGATTGGCGCACAGCCGCGCCGCGTCGATGCCCTGGTAGCTGCGCAGCTTCTCGAGAAGCTGGTCCAGCGTGTAGCCATCGGCCGAGCCCGGCAGGCCCGCGCCGATATTGCGGCCCAGCTCGGCGATGCGGGTGTCGGACATCGCCCTGAAGCGGCGCTCGGCCTCGGCCTGCAGGGGTTCGGGATAATCCCCGGCGGCCCCGGGGCGCTTCAGGATATGCAGGTCGAAGGCCACGAAATCGGGCAGGTCGAAGCGCATGGCGCGGGCCTGGTGGCGGGTCTCCCAGCGCAGGTCGGTGCGGGTCCAGTCCAGCACCGGCATGAAATTGTAGCAGACCGTGCGGATGCCGCATTGCGAAAGGCGGCGCAGCGATTCCTGCCAGTTCGCGACATGGGCGCGCCAGTCGCCGCTCTGGGTCTTGATCTCCTCGGAGACCGGGATGCTTTCGACCACGTCCCAGGTCAGCCCGCCGGACAGGATCTCGTCCTGGCGCTGGCGGATGCCCTCGACGGTCCAGGCCGCGCCGGTCGGGACATGGTGCAGCGCGCTCACGATGCCATGCGCGCCGGCCTGCAGGGCGTCGCGGACGGTGACCTTGTCGACCGGGCCGAACCAGCGCCAGGTATATTTCATGTCAGGGGCTCCTCGGGGGCGAAGGTCAGTTGCACCTTGCAGGCGATGCTGCGATCCGAGGCCAGTTCGAAGGCCTCGCGCGCGCGTTCCAGGGGCAGGCTGTGGCTGATGATCGGGCGCAGGTCGATCTCGCGGCTGCCGATCAGGGCGACGGCTTCAGCGAATTCGGGGTGAAACCGCTGCGAACCGCGCCAGGTGATTTCCTTGCCGACCAACGCACTTAGCGGGATCGTCATGTCCCCGGTCACGCCGACCTGGATGATGATCCCGCGCGGGCGAATGGCGGCGAAGGCTGTGCGCAGGGCCGGACCCGCGGCCGAGCAGTCGAAGATCAGGTCGACCTGGCCCTTGCCGGCCTGCAGCGGCTCAAGCGCTCCGGCATCGCTCGCGACATTCACCGTCACCGTCGCGCCCATCGCCTGCGCCCGCTCAAGCGCGGCGTCGGTCAGGTCGGTCACGGTCACATCGGTCGCGCCCGCATGGCGCAATGCCGCCAGCACCAGAAGCCCGATAGGCCCGGCCCCCGTGACCATGACGCGCAGGCCCGAAAGATTGCCCAGCAGTTCGGTCGCCTGCGCCACCGCATGAAGGCACACCGCCAGCGGCTCGGCGCAAGCCGCCTCACCCTCGGTCACGCCAGTGGGAAACGCGTGCACCTGCCGCGCGGGCACGGTGAAGAGGTCGCGGAACATCCCCTGTTCATGAGGCAAGCGCATGGCCGAACCGATGAAATGCATGTCGAGGCAATGGATCGGCATGCCCTTCGCGCAATATTCGCAGGTTCCGCAGGGCTGGGACGGGCTGATCGCGACCAGCGTTCCGGGGGCAAGATCCACCCCCTCGCCCGTCTCGACCACCCGCCCCGAAGCCTCATGCCCCGAAATGATCGGCTCGCGCACCCGGACCGGGCCGAAGCCGCCATCATGGTAGTAATGCAGATCCGATCCGCAAATCCCGCCTGCTGCCATCGCAAGCAGCACTTCTCCGGGTCCTGGGCGTCGGACTTCCTGTTCCTCGACCCTCAGGTCATGGGCACCGTATAGGCGTGCAACCCTTGTCTGCATCTCTGCCCCCTATCGGATCAGGCCAAGCTGCGTCGGCAGCCACAGCGTCAGTTGCGGGATGAAAGTGATCAGCAGAAGCGCCACGACCAGCGGGATCATCCAGGGCAGGATCGCCAGCGCGGTGCGTTCGACCGACATCCTGGAAATCCGCGACAGGACGAAAAGCACCATTCCCAGCGGCGGGGTAAGCAGCCCGATCATCAGGTTCAGCGTCACGATCAGGCCCAGATGCACCGGGTCGATCCCGTAGCGCGCGGCGACCGGCATCAGGATCGGCACCAGGATCGAGATCGCGGCGATGGTGTCCAGAAACGCGCCGACGATCAGCAGAAGCACGTTCACGATGATAAGGAACGTCCACCAATTGTCGGTCAGTGCGAACATCGCATTCGAGAACAGCGCCGCCGCCTGACTGACCGTCAGAAGCCAGGCAAAGATCGAGGCGGCGGTCACGATGAACAGCACCGAAGCCGTGGTCTCGATCGTGTCGAAGCTGGCCTTGGCAAGCGTCCGGAAAGTCATGGTGCGATAGCGCACGAGGCCGAGGAACAGCGACCAGATCACGGCGGCGACTGCGGCCTCGGTGGGGGTGAACCAACCCATGGTCATGCCGCCGATCAACAGCACCGGCGCCATCAGCGCCATGACGGCGTGCCAGTCGAAATACCAGTCCAGCGCGATCAGCGCCGAAAGCCCGATCAGCACCGCGATATTGACCGAGAGCCCCGCCATGACCAGCAGGTAGATCACCAGCGGGAAGCTGAGAACGATCACCACCTCAAGGGATGCGCCAAGCAATTGGCGGATGTCGAAGGGCGTGTCCGAGCCCCAGCCCTTGCGGCGGGCAAAGACATAGACCGTCAGCATCATCAGCCCGGCCATGACCAACCCCGGCAGGATGCCCGCCATGAACAGCGCCCCGATCGAGGCATTGGCCATCATCCCGTAGATGACGAAGGGCAGCGAGGGCGGGAAGATCGGGCCCAGGGTCGCCGAGGCGGCGGTGACACCCACCGCAGCCTCGACCGGATAGCCATGATCCTTCATCGCCTTGATCTCGATCGTGCCGATCCCGGCGGCATCGGCCAGCGCCGTGCCCGACATGCCCGAGAACACGACCGAGCCGATGATGTTGACCTGCGCGAGGCCGCCTTTCATCCAGCCGACCAGCGACAGGGCAAAATGATAGATGCGGCCGGTGACGCCCGCGATGTTCATCAGGTTCCCGGCCAGGATGAAGAACGGAACCGCGATCAGCGGAAAGCTTTCGACGCCTGCGATCATCCGCTGCGCCGCGATGATGTCGGGCGCGACGTTGTAGACACTGATATAGGCCAGCGAGGCCACGGCCATCGACACCGCGACGGGCACGCCGATCAGCATCAGGACAAGAAAGGACCCAATTAGGAGAAGCATGGTTCAGATCCCCGAAATGCCGGTTTCAGCGGCCTTTTCACGCGTGGTCTTCCTGCCGGTTAGGTCACGCACGAAATTCTGCAGCGCACGCAGCGCCATCAGCACGAAGGCCAGGAAGACGGTGTAGAAAACGAAGCCGCGCGGCAGGTCGACCGTCACCATCCGCTCGTTGCCGACCACGTCGATATAGCGCCACATCAGCCAGGACATGTAGGCGAAGAAGCCGATCCCCACGACATCCACGACGATCTCGAAGCCCCGGCGCATTCCGCGCGGCATGAAGTTGTAAAGCAGGTCCACGACGATATGGCGGCACATGCGCACGCACATCACCGCGCCCATGAAGACGACGATGACAAGGCAGTTCGCCGCGATCTCCTCGGTCCAGGTCAGGCTGTTGTTCAGCGCGTATCGGGTGAAGAATTGCAGGAAAACGCAAAGCGCCATGGCCCAGAAGACCGCAAGCGTGATCCAGTCCTCGATGGAATAGGGCGACAGATCGACGGGGCCGCCGGCATCCTCGAAGGCATGCGCCATCTCTTCCACGCTGAGGGGCGTGTGATCGTGGTCTGCCATGTCTCAGGCTCCGAATTTTTGGTTGGGTCGGAAGGGTCCCGGCGCGGATCTGGCCGCGCCGGGCAATGTGGTTACTGGACCGCCCGGATGGCTTCCCAGTCTTCCTTGGTGTAGCCGAAGTCTTCCAGGGCGACATTCTCGAGAACGGTCTTTTCGAAATCCGAACGGTCGACTTCGTTCACGCCGATCCCCATGCCCTTGAACTTGTCGACAAGCGCTGCCTCGCGTTCCTCGACGATCTTGGTCGCGCGCTCGGCGGCCTCCATCATCACCTCGCTGAAGATCTGCTTGTCCTCATCCGACAGGCTCGACCACAGCTGTTTCGAGACCACGGTGTTCAGGTGGTCGACGATATGGCCGGTCAGCGCGATGTTCTTTTGCACCTCGTAGAACTTCTTGGCCTCGATCGTGGTCAGCGGGTTTTCCTGCGCCTCGACCGTGCCGTTCTGCAGCGCCAGATAGACCTCGGCGAAAGCGATGGGCGAGGTGTTGGCCCCGCAGGCGCGCGGCATGGCCAGATAGGCCGGAACGTCGGGAACCCGGATCTTCAGGCCCTGCATGTCCGCGCAGGACTTGATTTCCTTGTTCGAGGTGGTGTGGCGCGTGCCGTAATAGGTCACGGCGGTGATGTGATTGCCCGAGGCTTCCTCATATCCCTGCGCCAGCTTCTTGAAGACGTCGCTTTTGGTATAGGCGATCAGGTGCGAGGGATCGCGGAAGATATAAGGGTAATAGGTCACCCCGATCGGCTTGTATTCACGCGACGCAAAGCTGGAACCCGAGATGATGATATCGACCGTGCCCAGTTTCAGGCCCTGGTTGATATCGGCCTCCTTGCCAAGCTGCGACGCCGGAAAGACGTCGATGGTGTATCGGCCATCGGTACGCTTGGCGATTTCCTCGGCGGCCCAGACCGATTCCGTGTGGAACGGTTCGGACGTCTCGTAGACATGGGCCCATTTCAGCGCGGTCTGCGCGTGGGCTGCGATGGTGCTGGCCATCAGCATGGCGGCGGCGCCCATCAGTCGTTTCATGGTGAACTTCATGCATATCCTCCCAGTAGCGTTGAGTTCAGTCTTCTTGGTGGTCAGGCTCCCCGGTGACGTTCGACAAGGAAGCTTTCGGTAAATCTGCGCTGCGACTCGGTCAGGTGATGGCGCATCGCCTCGCGCGCGGCGGGGGCGTCGCCATCGGCGATCGCGTCGCGGATCGCGCCATGTTCGGCCAGCGCCAGCCGCCAGGTCCGCGGCCCTTCGAAGCGGCTCGAGAACTGCGTGAAAAAGGGCGAAAGCCGCTTTTCGTAGATCTGCGCCGTGAAATTGGCGAGAACCGAGTTTCCGACCCCGGAAGCAATTGCGATATGGAACTGCCCATCCAGCAGGATCGCCCGCGCCCGGTCGTTCAGCGCCGCGCCCATCTCACGCAGGTTGTCGTCGAGCCGTGCGATCAATTCGTCGCCGACATGTCGCGCCGCCTCTTCGGCAATGGCGCTTTCGATGATGCAGCGCGCCTGAAGGATTTCAAGCGGGCCTTCGGAATCCGTGCTGATCGTCGCGCCGTCGGCGGGCGGGATGGTCCCGACATAGATGCCCGAGCCCATGCGGATCTCAAGATGCCCCTCGACCTCCAGTGCGATCAGCGCCTCGCGCAGCGATGGGCGCGAAACGCTGAGCAGCTCGGCCAGATCACGCTCGGACGGCAGGCGCTCGCCGGGCGCAAGCGCCTGGCTGGCGACAAGCGCCATGATCTGATCGGCCACCTGCCGGTATTGCCGGCGGGGTCGGGTATCGTTGAGCATTTTTCCTCCGGGAACCTGCGCCGCCTCCTCGCCGCGCGGGCGTCAAAACTGGTTTGACCAATTAGGAGATTAGGAACGGTACCCGGCTTTGGTCAAGCGATTCTTGCGTGCCATTTCCCATAAAACATGCTGCTTTGCAGCATCCAGTCCCGGCGGTAAACTGGTCAGGCCACCGGCGGGATCTGAAGCCGTGCTGCCAGCGCGCCAAATTGCTCGGCCGTCACGGGGTCCAGCACCACCCCTTGTTCCTGGCGCTGACGGGCGACCTCCCATTCGCGGTCGCCGGGGGCCATCACCCGACAATTCTCCCGCGCGGGCGAAGTGCGCAGCTTTTCCACATATCGCCGCATTCCGTCATCAAAGCTGGCGCGATCCAGGAAGGCATCCGGATTCATTGCAATGACGAAAGCCCCCAGGGCGCGCGGCGTGGCAAAATCCGGGCCGCCCATGGGCAGGATGTCGAAGCTGAGCCGCATTCCCGTCAGGACGGCACTGAAGATTTCGGCCACCCCAGCCAGCGCCGCCCCCTTGAAGCCGAATTCCGCGCCAAGCGGCGCCAGCATGTCGACAGCCGACGGATCGGTCGTATCAACGCCAGCGGAATCCGAAGCGACGGCCTGTGGCAGCTGGACGCCAAGGCTTTGATAAAGCTGGACCCGGTTATAGGGGATGGCGCTTGTCGCCATGTCCAGAAACCAGGGATTCTCAGGCCCCATAGGCACGGCAACCGAAATCGGATTCGTCCCGTGAAAGCGCATCGCGCCGTCATGCAGGCGGACGAAACTGTCCGAATTGCAGAAGCTCAGGCCAATGAAGCCAGTTTCCGCCGCGGCCAGTGCATAGGCCCCCGCCGGTCCGAAGTGGGAATTGTTCCGGATCGCGACGGCTCCGATGCCGTATTGGCGAGCCAGGTCAATCGCCCGATCCATGCCGCGATAGGCGCCCAGCGCGCCTTGGGCATTATCCGCATCAAGAACCTCGACCGCACCAAAGCCGCCAACCTTCCTGATTTCGGGGCACTTGTTCAGCCGCCCGCCTTCAAGGGCGCGAATGTAATGCGGCAGCAGGCGCACCCCGTGGCTATCCACGCCGAACCTCGTGCCATGCAACATCGCGCGGCTCGCCGCATCGGCGGTGTCCTTATCGGCGCCGATCGCGAGAAAGGCCGAGCGGCTGAACCGGTCAAGTTCCTGCAGCGAGACATGGCCGTGCGTTCCCATTCCATTCCTCCCCCTGAAATGATTCCTGCACACACTAGACATAAAGTTCGCGACGCGACAACGTCATCGTGGCGCGCGCATTGCCAAAGACACACGCCGCGCCGCATCCTGAAACCGGGCAGCAGGAGAAGGCCAGATGACAAGGGATCGCGACCGGCTGGCGCCTCGGCTCTACCAGCAGGCGGCCGACATGTTGGCGCAGGAGATCTCTCAGGGCCTGCTGCCCCGCGGTACGGCACTGACGCAGAAGGCTTTGGCCGAGCGTTTCGGGATCAGCCGCTCGCCTGCCCGGCAGGCGCTTGATGAATTGGTCCGGCGCGGGCTTCTGCTGCGCGGCGCTTCGGGGCGATACAGTCTTTCGGGGCAGACCGCCGACCCGGGTCTATCGGGCCGGATGCCCGTCCCTGCCAGGCTGACCCAGCGCAGCAGCTGGGAAGGCATCTACCCCGAAATCGAATTGGCCATTGTGTCGCGCACCCCTCTGGGCTGCTGGCGCGTGAACGAGGCGGTGCTGGCCCGCCATTACGGTGTCAGCCGGACTGTGGCGCGCGATGTGATGGGGCGGCTGCAGAATCGCGGGATCATTCGCAAGGATGACAGCGGCCGCTGGCACGCGCCTGCATTGACCGCCCAGCATATCGACGAGCTTTACGAGTTGCGCTGGCTGCTTGAGCCCGTGGCGATGGAAAAGGCCGTGCCGAACCTGCCAGCCGGCCTGCTCGACGCCATGAGCGACGAATTGCTGGCCGCCATGGAAGGCGACGCCCAGCGCGACAGCACGCTGCTTGATCATCTGGAACAGCGCCTGCATGTCGAATTGCTCGGGCATTGCCGGAACGAGGCGCTGGTCCGCGCGATCAGCCTGCCGCAGGCGCTCCTGGTCACGCATCAGATGCTCTATCAGCTGACGCTTGAACTTTTCGGGACCGAGCCGTTCCTGTCCGAGCATCTCGAGGTGATCAACCGCCTGCGCAGGGGCGATATTGACGGCGCAAGGGCCGCGCTTGTCGCCCATCTGCGCATTTCACGCCGCCGCGCGATGCTACGCATCGAAGCGGTGCAAGAGATGATCCAGCCCGATCCGCTGCCCTATCTGGAACGCGTCGACCCGCCAGAGCCCGGTTAGAATCGCGGCGGGAAACTGCCCCCTTTTCTTCTGCCGTTCCGAAGGGATGCCAGGGACAAATGCACGATCATCCGAATTGCCCCCTATGCAGAACGCGCGCGACGCATATCCTGTGCGCGGAGGACGGACCAACGGGAGAGGGTCCCCAACTTGAGGGAGGAGACGGACATGACCCGCAAGGGATTTCTGCTGACTGCCACCACCGCGCTGAGCCTTGCGCTCGGCACGGGCGCGATCGCCGATACCGCCGACAAGAAGATCGCCTTGTCGAACAACTATGCCGGCAACAGCTGGCGTCAGGCCATGCTGGAAAGCTGGAAGCGCGTTACCGACAAGGCCGTTGCTGACGGGATCGTGGCCAGCGCAGATGCCTTTACCACGGCCGAGAATCAGGCCACCGAACAGGCCGCGCAGATTCAGAACCTGATCCTGCAGGGCTATGACGCGATCGTGCTGAACGCCGCCTCGCCCACCGCGCTGAACGGCGCCGTCAAGGAAGCCTGCGATGCCGGGATCACCGTTGTGTCCTTTGACGGGATCGTGACCGAGCCCTGCGCCTGGCGGGTCAAGGTCGATTTCGTCAAGATGGGCCGGGACGAGGTGGAGTATCTGGCAACCCGCCTGCCTGACGGCGGCAATCTCCTGGAAATCCGCGGCCTTGCCGGGGTATCCGTCGATGACGAGATCCATCAGGGCATCGAAGAAGGGGTGAAAGCGCATCCGAACTTCAAGATCGTGGGCTCTGTCAATGGCGACTGGGCGCAGGACGTGGCGCAGAAGGCCGTCGCGGGCATCCTGCCCTCGCTGCCCGAGATTGCGGCGGTGGTGACACAGGGCGGGGACGGCTACGGCGCGGCCCAGGCTTTTGCCGCCGCCGGCCGCCCAACCCCGATCATCGTCATGGGCAATCGCCAGGACGAGCTGAAATGGTGGGCGGAACAGCGGGACGCGAATGGCTACGAGACTGTCTCGACCTCGATCGCCCCGGGGGTTAGCACACTCGCCTTCTGGGTCGCGCAGCAGATCCTGGATGGGCAGGACGTGCCCAAGGACCTGACCGTGCCCTTCCTGTCGGTGACGCAGGACACTCTGGACCAATCGCTGAAGGATACGCCCGAGGGCGGCGTCACCAATGTCGATTATTCACAGGAAGACGCGAAGAAGGTGATCTCCGAGTCGATGTGATGACGGAACGCGAACGGGACACGACCGGGCCGACCCCGGTCGTGGTGCTGAAGGGAGCGTCGAAAAACTTCGGTGCGCTCCGCGCGCTGGATCACGTCGACCTGTCGATTGCACCGGGCGAATGCCTTGGCCTCGTCGGCCATAACGGCGCGGGAAAATCCACGCTGGTCAATCTGGTGACAGGGCTCTTTGCGCCGACCGGGGGAGAGATCTTCTATCCCGGCGCCTCAGATCATGTCGGGGCGGGCATCCGCGCCATTTCGCAGGAAGGCACGCTCTGCCCGAACCTGAGCGTGCTTGAAAACCTTCAGGTCGCGCAGCGCGACCTGACTGGCTGGGGCTGGCGCAAGCTGGCCGCACGCCGGATAGGGGCGGCGCTGGACGCGATCTTTCCGGAGCACCGCATTCGACCCGAGGCTTCGATCTTCGACATGACGCTTGCCGAACAGCAGATGATCGAAATCGCCATCGGCTTCGCCGAGGGTGCTGCACCGGCCCGACTTGTCGTGCTGGACGAACCGACCTCGTCGCTCGACGCCTCGATCTCGGCCCAGCTTCTTGCACATATCCGTCGCTTCTGCGCGACAGGCGGCGCGGTGGTGTTCATCTCGCACATGCTTGGCGAGGTATCCGAGGTCGCGGACAGGATCGTCGTCATGCGCGACGGGCGCATCATCGCCGATCGTCTGGCCAATGGCTTTACCCGGCAGGGACTTGTCGATGCGATGGGCCATGTGGCTGAGCACGCGCGTCAGACAAGCCCGGCGGCACTGACACGTGCATGGGGTGACCATTCGCAGCCCATATTGCGCACGCCAGAGGGGGTCGAGGCGCGCAGGGGCGAGGTCGTCGGACTGGCCGGACTGGCCGGACATGGCCAGGCCGAGGCTTTGGCGCGGTTCTATCTTGCACAAAGTTCGGACTGGCGCAGCCTGACCGAGCCAGCTGCCGTCTTCGTCGCGGGCGACCGCCGTCGCGATGGGCTGATGCCGATCTGGTCTATACGACGCAATCTCGCGCTGGCCGCCCTGGGGCAATTGACGCGGCGCTGGCTTGTCGATCAGGCGGCCGAGAATGAGATGGCGAAGGAATGGCAGCGACGCATCGGAATTCGCACTCCTGACATGGGCAACCCGATCCTTTCACTTTCCGGCGGCAACCAGCAAAAGGTGCTGTTCGCCCGCGCCCTGGCCACCACCGCCCCCGTGGTCGTCATGGACGACCCGATGCGCGGTGTGGATATCGGCACCAAGACCGAGGTCTATGACATGATCCGCCATGAGGCCGCGATGGGCCGCACCTTCCTGTGGTATTCGACCGAAATGGACGAGATCCGCAATTGCGACCGGGTCTTCGTCTTTCGTGGCGGCGCGATCTCGGCCGAGCTTGAGGGAGAGGCGATCACCGAAGAAAACATCCTGGCTGCCTCGTTCGAGTTCGGGGACAGCGCCGCATGACGCGATACATCACCCCGCGCCTTGCCCTGCCCGTGCTGTCGCTTGCGGTCCTGATCGTGGCCGTGTTCTGGCTGCAACCCCGCGCCATGAGCTATGTCGGGATCAACCTGCTGTTCAATCTGGCGGTGCCCATCGCATTGGCGACGGTGGCGCAGATGATCATCATCATGGTCAACGACATCGACTTGTCGATGGGCGCTTTCGTCAGCCTGATCGCTTGCATCACCGCCGCCATCCTGCCCGCGAACCCCACCCTTGGCGTCTTGCTGCTGATGGGCTGCGTCTTGGCCTATGCGGCCCTTGGCGCGCTGATCGAGGCGCGCCAGCTGCCCGCCATCGTCGTCACGCTCGGCATGTCCTTCGTATGGGGCGGGGCAGCGGTGCTGATCCTGCCCTCACCCGGAGGGAGTTCGCCCAGCTGGCTGACGGCGATCATGAAGGCCAAGCCGCCGCTTGTCCCGATGGCGATCATCGCGAGCGTGCTGATCGCGCTGGTCGCGCATCTTCTCATCATGCGCTCGGGCTTCGGGGTGCGGCTTCGCGCGCTTGGCGGCAATGTCCGCGCGGTTTCCCGCGCCGGCCGCTCGACCGTGAGACTGCGCGCGATGGCCTATGGTCTGGCCGGTTTTTTCGCCGTGTTGGCGGGCATGGCGCTGGTCGGGCTCACCACTTCGGGTGACGCGAATATCGCGCTGCGCTACACGCTTTTGTCGATTGCGGGCGTGATCCTGGGCGGAGGAGAGTTCACCGGCGGACGCGTTTCGCCCGTGGGCGCGGTGATCGGCGCCCTGACCCTGACGCTGGCGGGCAGTTTCCTGTCCTTTCTGCGCCTGTCGCCCGACTGGCAGATCGGGGCACAGGGCGCGATCCTGATCCTGGTCCTTGCCGCGCGGCTGATCGTCCGACCCTCTGCGAGGCGTGCATGACCAAGCTGCTGAACCTCCACCGCGCGCCTTGGTTCTGGGCCTGGATCGCGGCCGTCGCCGCCTTCCTTGCCACCTGGTCGATCAGTGTGGGCGGCGGGGGTGGCGCGGCGCTGGCCGTCGCGGCCCTGACATTTGCCAGTTTCTCGGTCCTGACCGGGCTTGGGCAGATGCTGGTGATCACCATGGGACCGGGCAATGTCGACCTGTCGATTCCTGCCACGATGACGCTTGCCGGCACGCTGTCCTTGAAGCTCATGGACGGCATGACCGGGCCGGCCTGGCTTGTGATCCTCGCGGGTCTCGTCGCGGCTCTGACCGTTGGCGGATGCGCTGGCGTGGTGAATTTCGCGCTGATCCGCCTGCTGCGGATCCCGCCGATCATCGCCACCCTGTCGGCAAGTTTCCTTTACCAGTCGCTTGCAATCTGGTCGAACCGCGGCCTGCGCATCAAGCCGCCTGCGGCATTGGCCGATTTCACCACCGGCCGCGCGATCCTTGGAATTCCGAACCTCGCGCTGGTCGTTTTGGTGATCAGCATCGGCTTCTGGGTCGCCCTGAACCGTTCCGCCTTCGGAAGACGCCTCTCGGCCATCGGGCAGAACCCCCGTGCGGCACGGCTCGCGGGGGTGCCGGTCGCAAGGGTTTCGGGCACGACCTATGTCACCTGCGCCAAGATGGCCGGGCTCACGGGATTTCTTCTCGCCTGTTTCTCGGGCGGGGCAGCGCTGAACATGGGCGCCGAATTCCTGCTGATGTCGATCGCCGTGACGGTGATCGGCGGTTCGTCGATCGCGGGCGGCAATTCCAATGTTCCCGGCATCTGGGCCGGAGCCTTGTTCATGTACCTCATCGTCTCGATGCTGAACTCCTACGGTCTGGGTGCGGGGGTCAGACTGCTCTCGACAGGGATCATCATCATTGCCATCGTCGCCGTCGCAAGCGGAAGAAAGGCCAGAGCATGACCATCCACGATCAACGCGACCCGCGCTTCAGGGCATTGATCCACCCGAATGCGCAGTTGCGCCAGTTGGGCTCGGGTTTCGAATGGACCGAAGGGCCGGTCTGGTTCCCTGCCGCGCAGATGCTGCTGTTTTCCGATATCCCGGCACATCGCATGATGCGCTGGACGGCCGAAACCGGCTGCACGGTCTTTCGCGAGAATTCCGATTACAGCAACGGCAATACCCGCGATCCACAGGGTCGGCTGGTCACCTGCCATCATGGCCTGCGCGCCGTCAGCCGGACGGAACATGATGGCAGTCGCACGATCCTTGCCGCGAGCCATGATGGCAAGCGGCTGAACTCGCCCAATGACGTGGTGGTGCGGTCCGATGGCAGCGTGTGGTTCACCGATCCGACCTACGGCATCCTGTCCGATCTGGAGGGTTATCGCGCCGTGCCGGAACAACCCGGCAACTACGTCTGGCGCATTCCCCCGGAAGGAGGCGAGCCGCAACCGGTCATCACCGACTTTACCCAGCCGAACGGGCTTTGCTTCTCGCCCGACGAAAGCCTGCTTTATGTGGCCGAGTCGGGATCGAGCCATGATCCCGATATCGCACCGGTGATCCGGGTGTTCGAAGTGACACAGGATGGCAGGGTCGATAACGGGCGCGACTTCGCCATGGTCGACGCCGGCCTGCCCGATGGCATCCGCTGCGACGCCAACGGCAATCTCTGGTCCTCGGCCGCCGATGGGGTGCATGTCTTTGCCCCGGACGGCACGCTGCTGGGCAAGATCCTCGTGCCCGAGGTGGTCTCGAACCTCTGTTTCGGCGGGCCGCGCGGGAACCGGCTTTTTATCACGGCGACCACGAGCCTTTACCAGATCGCGGTCGACGCTGCTGCGGCAGGCTGGTAATCGGGGCCAAGCCGCTACAGGAGACCAGCCCATGCGCCAATATCTCGATGCGCTTCGCACCGTGCTCGATCAGGGCGTACCTTCGACCGACCGGACGGGAACCGGGACCATCTCGCAGTTCGGGATGCAATGCCGCTATCCGCTGGCCGAGGGCTTTCCGCTGGTCACCACCAAGAAGCTGCACCTGAAATCCATCGTGCATGAGCTGTTGTGGTTCCTGTCGGGTGACACGAATATCCGCTACCTCAAGGAAAACGGCGTCTCGATCTGGGACGAATGGGCGGGTGAGAAAGGTGATCTCGGCCCGGTCTATGGCCATCAGTGGCGCCATTTCCCGACCATCCGGGAAGAGGACGGCCGCGTCGTCACTGGCGAAGTCGACCAGATCGCCGAGTTGGTCGAGCGCATCCGAAAGACGCCGGATTCTCGCCGGTTGATCGTGTCCGCATGGAACCCGGGCGAGGTGGACCAGATGGCGCTGCCCCCCTGCCACACGCTGTGGCAAGTGCGCGTGCAGCAGGGCAAGCTGCATCTGCAGCTTTACCAGCGTTCGGCGGACATGTTCCTGGGCGTGCCGTTCAACATCGCCTCATATGCGCTGCTGACCCATATGCTGGCGCATGTGACCGGCTACGAGCCCGGCGATTTCATCCACACGATGGGGGACGCGCACATCTATTCGAACCATCTCGATCAGGTCGCGACCCAGCTTGCCCGCGAACCGCGCCCCCTGCCCCGGCTGCGCATCACTCGCGAGGTGAGTTCGATCTTCGACTTCCGCTTCGAGGATTTCGAGTTTCTGGATTATGATCCGGCTCCCGCGATCAAGGCTCCGGTGGCCGTCTGATGCTGAGCCTGATCGTCGCCCGCGCCCGAAATTCGGCCATCGGCAAGGACAACCAGATTCCGTGGCATTCGCCCGAGGATCTGAAGATGTTCCAGCGCGAAACCACCGGGGGCGCCGTCATCATGGGCCGCCGGACCTGGGAAAGCTTGCCCTTCAAGCCGCTCAAGAACCGATTGAACATCGTCGTGTCGCGCGATGGCTCGCTGGCCGAACATGTCGCGCCCACGGTTGCCGAAGCGGTCAGGATGGCCGGGGCTGCGGGCTACAATCGGCTCTACGGCATCGGCGGCGAAGCGATCTATCGCGAAATGCTGCCCCTGGCCGACCGGCTCATGCTGACCGAGGTGGATCTGGAAATCGCCGAGGCCGATGCCTTCTTTCCCGCATTCGAGGAAAGCGACTGGATCGAGCTGGCCCGCCGCGACCTTTCGGGCGACGGGCCGATCTGCACGCTGCGCGAACTGATCCGCCGGCGCTAAAGGCGGACCGTCAAAGGGCGGTCCAGCCGCCGTCAACCGAAATACTGGTACCCGTCACCTGATCGGCGGCGGCTGAGCACAGGTAGACCGCCGTACCGCCCATCTGCTCGACGGTGGCGAATTGCCCCGAAGGCTGGCGTTGCAGCATGACCTTGGCGATCACGTCCTCGCGGCTCATGTCATGGGTCTTCATCTGGTCGGGGATCTGCTTTTCGACGATGGGCGTCAGCACATAGCCCGGGCAGATCGCATTGCAGGTGATCGGGTCGGTCGCGGTTTCCAGCGCCGTGACCTTGGTCAGGCCGATGATGCCATGCTTGGCCGCAACATAGGCGGACTTGAAGGGGCTGGCCGTCAGGCCATGCGCCGAGGCCACGTTGATGACCCGCCCCCAGCCAGCCTCGCGCATCTTCGGCAAGGCGATCGCCGTCGTGTGAAAGGCCGAGGACAGGTTGATCGCGATGATCGCGTCCCATTTCTCGACCGGGAAATCCTCGATCGGGGCGACATGCTGGATACCGGCGTTGTTCACGAGAATATCGCAGCGCCCGGCCTTTTCGATCAGCGCACGGCATTCATCGCCCTTCGACATGTCGGCTTGAATGTATCGTGCCTCAACGCCGTGATCTGACGCCAACTTCTCGGCCAGCGCATGGTCGTCGTCGTTGTCGGTAAAGCTGTTCAGCACAAGATCGGCGCCTGCCTTGGCAAGTTCGATGGCAATTCCAAGGCCTATGCCGGAATTCGACCCCGTGACCACCGCAGTCTTGCCCGTCAGAAATTTCGTGAACATTGGCATCTCCCTCGCCCAGATTGCTGTCGGTCGCCGGAACAATGTGGAAAAACTCGCAGCGAAACAAGCCCGCGCAAACCTCCGCGCTCGTCTACATTTTTGCGTGAGCAATCGTGATCTGCAGGGCGACGGATCGCTTTCCGAGACGCATCAAGAAAGCGGTCAAAACCAGTAAAAAAGCGCCCGCACAAGGCGGGCGCTAGTCATGAGGCAGGTTTCATACAGGCAAGAAACCTATCGAGCAGTGCTTTATCTATACGCTTTTCCCCAGATGAGTCCAATGGGTAAGTTTGCCACATGCCGAACGGATCGCTAATCTGGACGGTGAAAAGACCACAGACCCGAAAAACAGGGCGATCGAGCATGCGATTCTTCAAGTTTTCTAACGAATCCGCGATCTGGCGGGCACTCGCCTTTGGCGTGTGTGTTGCAGCGATGCCTCTGGCAAGCGTTGCTGAACCCACGCATGCCATTGCAATGTATGGAGAACCTGCTCTGGAAGCGGGGTTTCATCACCTGCCCTATGCCAATCCCGACGCTGCCAAAGGCGGCACGATTCGGCTGGCAGAATCGGGAAGTTACGATTCGCTGAACCCCTGGATCCTCATGGGAAATCCGGTCTGGCCGATCTTCACCCAGCCCGGATTGCTGGCAGAATCCCTGATGATGCGCTCGATCGACGAGCCATTCTCGCTTTACGGCCTGCTGGCCGAAAGCGTCGAGACCGATCCGGAACGCAGCTGGGTGGAATTCACGCTGCGTCCCGAGGCAAGATTTTCGGATGGCGCGCCGGTCACGATCGAAGACGTGATGTGGTCCTATGAAACGCTCGGCACCAAGGGGCATCCCCGCTATACCGGCGTCTGGGCCAAGGTCGAGAGGATGGAGCAGACTGGCCCACGTTCCGTCCGTTTCACCTTCAATACCGCCGACCGCGAACTGGCCTTGCTGATGGGCATGCGTCCGATCCTGAAGAAGGCCCAATGGGACGGCAAGGATTTCTCGCAATCGGGGCTGATGCCGCCAATCGGATCGGGGCCATATGTGATCGACAAGGTCGATCCGGGCCGCGCGATCACCTTCCGCCGCAATCCGGATTACTGGGGCCGCGACCTGCCCGTGAACCGTGGGCTGCATAATTTCGACGAGATCCGCTACGACTATTACGGCGATGCCTCGGCCATGTTCGAAGCGTTCAAGGCGGGCGAAACCGATGTCTGGCGCGAGCTTGTCGCCGCCCGCTGGGATCGCGACTTCGACTTCCCCGCGATACGCGATGGTCGAGTCGTGAAGTCCGAAATCGCGCATCAGCGCCCCTCGGGCATCATGGGGCTGGTGATGAACACGAGGAACCCGATTTTCGACGACTGGCGCGTGCGCGAGGCGCTGATCGAGGCCTTCAACTACCGCTTCATCAACATGACGCTCTCGGGCGGCAAGGACCCCCGGATCACCAGCTATTTCTCGAATTCGGAACTCGCCATGCAGCCCGGCCCCGCGACGGGGCGCGAAGCCCAGCTGCTTGCCCCCTTCGCGTCCGACCTGCCACCGGGCACGATCGAAGGCTATGCCCTGCCCGAAGGCGGCGAACGCGCGATCGACCGCAAGGGCATTCGCGCCGCGCTGAAGCTTTTCGAAGAGGCAGGATGGACGGTCAGGGACGGGCAGCTACAGAACGCGCAGGGCCAGCCTTTCGCCTTTGAGATCCTGCTGAACCAGTCGGGCAGCGCCATGCGATCGAGTTCGGAAACCCGCCAGATCGTCGACATCTTCGTCGAGTCGCTGCGCAACCTGGGGATCAGGCCGCAGGTGACGCTGCTGGATTCGGCGCAATATGTCGAACGCACCAGCAACTACCAGTTCGACATGACCTGGTATGAACGCGGCCTGTCACTGTCGCCAGGCAACGAACAGATGCTTTACTGGGGCAGCGCGGGCGTCGAAAAGACCGGCACCAAGAACTGGATGGGCATGAACTCACCCGCTGCCGAGGCCATGATCGCCGAGATGGGCACGGCGAAGACGCTGGAAGATTACCGCGCGGCAGTGCATGCACTGGACCGCATCCTGACCGCCGGACGTTTCGTGATTCCGGTAAGCTATTCGAAAATTTCACGCTTGGCCCATAAGGCCGACCTACATTACCCTGAAAAAACACCGCTTTACGGCGATTGGCCGGGCTTCATGCCAGAGACGTGGTGGTACGAGGAAAGGAATTGATGGTGACTCGGATCGCAACCCTTATCGCACTTCTTGCGTTGGCCGGATGTAACACGGTTGCCGGGGTCGGCGAAGACATCACTGGCGCATCACGCTGGGCGCAGGGCAATATGAGTGGAGGAGGCGGTTACTGATGAAGTGGGTTCATGTCCGTGACAATTGGCCGGCATTTTTCGAAGCGATCATCGAGAAATGGCCCGAAGCGGATGAAGCCGATCTCGACGAGATCGACGGCGACCAGCGGGCCTTCATCAAGTATATCGCCGAAGTCACCGGCCAGGAGATTGCCGAAACCAAGGACGAGATCCGTGAATGGCTGGCCGGGGAGATTCCTTCGGACATCATCATGGACCCGGTGCATGACAATCACTCCATCGCCCTTTCGTCGAAATATGTCGGCGAGGGCGAGGATGAATATGACGATGACGCACGGTTCGGCGACGATGACGAGGTGCGCGGCGATGGTGACGAGAACCGCGTCTGACCCTCAGGCGTCCAGGTCGACCCAGACCGGGACGTGATCGCTGGGCTTGTCCTTGGCACGCTCGTCCCGATCGATACCAACATCGATCAGCAGATCCGCAGCCTGTGGCGACATCAGCACATGGTCGATGCGGATGCCGTTATCCTTATGCCACGCCCCTGCCTGGTAATCCCAGAAGGTGAAGGGTCCGCGCTTGCTGTCGGGTTCGCGCAGGCGGATCGCATCCGTCCAGCCATCGTTCAGGATGCGGCGCAGGGCGGCACGGCTTTCGGGCTGGAACAAAGCGTCATCGACCCATTTTTCGGGGAAGGCCGCATCGCGAGGCTCGGGGATGACGTTGTAATCTCCCAGCATGAGAACGGGCATTTCCAAATCGCGCAATTCGCGGGCGCGGGCGCGCAGACGTTCCATCCAGGCCAGCTTGTAGTCGAATTTCGGGCCCGGCTGAGGGTTGCCGTTGGGCAGGTAAAGCCCGGCGATCCGCACTGCCTGCTGGCCCACCACGGTGGCCTCGATATAGCGCGACTGTTCGTCGCTCTCGTCGCCCGGCAGGCCGCGCCTCACGTCTTCGAGCGGCAGCTTCGAAAGGATCGCGACGCCGTTGAAGCTTTTCTGGCCGTGAACCTCAAGATTGTAGCCCAGATCTGCAATCGGCTCGGCCGGGAAGGATTCGTCCTGGGTCTTGATCTCCTGCAGGACGACGACGTCCGGCTGGGCTTCCGAAAGCCAGCTTGTCAGGGTTTCGATCCGGGCGCGGACGCCATTGATGTTGAATGTCGCGATTTTCATGCCGCGCAGACTAGCCGCCCGCGCGACCCTAGACCAGAGCAGATCAGATCGAGAAAGACGTCCCGCAGCCGCAGGACGAACTGGCATTCGGATTGTCGATCACGAAGCGCGCGCCGATCAGTTCATCGGTGAAGTCGATCGTCGCACCCGCCAGAAAAGGCAGTGACACCGGGTCGACGACGACGCTCTGCCCCTCGCCGGCCAGCACCAGATCATCCTCGGCCGTCGCGTCGAGGCGGATATCATATTGGAATCCCGAGCATCCGCCGCCAAGGACTGCCACGCGCAGCGGGCGGGCGGGACCGCTCGCATTGATCTCGGCCAGACGCGCAAAGGCGCGCGGGGTGACCTTGGGAGGCAGGTTCAGTTCCATGTTCATGGTGCGTTCTCGTTTCCGTCCGTGAAACCGAAATATAGGCTCGAGGGAAAGACCTCGCAAGGAATGCCGGAAGACATGATCGCACCTTATGCCTGCCAGCCCGAAAACAGCCGTGGTCGCCACTGGCCCGAACGCATGTCCACCTTCCGCAGCCCTTGGCAACGCGACCGTGATCGCATCATCCATTCTTCGGCCTTCCGCAGGCTCAAGCACAAGACGCAGGTCTTTGTCGAGCACGAGGGGGACTATTACCGCACCCGCCTGACCCATACGATCGAGGTCGCGCAGGTCGCGCGCACCATCGCAGGCGTGCTGGGCCTGAACCCTGACCTGGCCGAGACCGTGGCGCTGGCGCATGATCTGGGGCACCCGCCCTTCGGCCATACCGGGGAGGATGCGCTTGCCGTCCTGATGGAGCCCTATGGCGGTTTCGATCACAACGCCCAGGCGCTGCGCATCGTCACCCGGCTGGAACGCCATTACGCCGATTTCGACGGGTTGAACCTGACCTGGGAAAGCCTCGAAGGCATCGCCAAGCACAACGGCCCGGTCACCGGACCCCTGCCCTATGCGCTGGCCGAGGTGAATGCCGATTGGGATCTGGAACTGTCCGGCAATGCCAGCGCCGAGGCTCAGGTGGCCGCCGTCGCCGATGACGTGGCTTACAACCACCACGACCTGCATGACGGATTGCGCGCCGAGCTCTTCTCCGAAGAGGATCTGGCCGAACTTCCCGTGATCGGCGAAGCCTTCGCCGAGGTGGATGCCCTTCATCCCGGACTTGATCCGATGCGCCGCCGTCACGAGGCGCTGCGCCGGGTTTTCGGCGTCATGGTCGAGGATGTGATCGCCGTCGCGCAGAACCGGCTCACGAGCCTGCAACCGCAGGACGTGCAGGAAATCCGCGACATGGATGGCCCGATCATCCGGTTCTCGAAGCCGCTCTACCAGAACCTCAAGGCGATCAAGCTGTTCCTGTTCCAGCGCATGTATCGCGCCCCCTCGGTCGTGGTTGAACGCCAGCGCGTGACAGAAATGCTGAACGGACTTTTCCCGCTCTTCCTGAACGACCCATCAAAGATGCCTGACCACTGGTTCGCGGCATCCGAGGCCGCGGGCGACGAGACGGGCCGTGCCCGCGTGGTGCTGGATTACGTCGCCGGCATGACCGACCGCTTCGCCATCGCCGAGGCCGAGCGCCTGCTTGGCTGATCCGAAAGACGGGGGCTGAGGCCCCCGCCACCACCGGGCCTATTCGGCCTTGTCATGCGCCTTGAGCCAATCCTGCATCATGGCGATCTCGGCCTCTTGTGCGCGGATCACCTCTTCGGCGAGTTTGCGAACCTCGGGGTCCTTGCCGTGTTCAAGGACGACCTTCGCCATGTCGATCGCGCCCTGGTGATGCGGGATCATGCCCTGCATGAAATCCACATCCGCATCTCCGGAATAGTCGATCATCATGTCCCGATGCATGTTGTCCATCGCCGCCTTGTAGGCTTCGGTCGAGGCGGGACCGCTTTCGGCGGAATGCCCCATTGCAGCATGGTTCGCGTGGTCCTGTGCCATGGCGGGCAAGGCAAGCATGGCCGCAACGGTGGTGGTGACGAACAGCTTTCGCATTCTTGATCCTCCGGAATTATACGCCTTATCAAAGCCCTGAGAGCGAAGGATAGGGAAATGACAAAGCCGTCAGATGGCGGTGACGTGACATTTTCACCCGGATGAACCTTTCCAGACAGTGGCGCGTTGAGGCGCGAACCCCAGACAAGATGGAGGACTGACCATGATCGTCAATTCAGGCTCTGCAAAATGGGAAGGCGGGCTCAAGGACGGCAAGGGCCACATATCGACCAAATCCGGCGTCCTGTCCGAACAGCCCTACGGGTTCGGCACCCGCTTCGAGGGCAAGCCGGGCACAAACCCCGAGGAGCTGATCGGCGCCGCCCATGCCGCCTGCTTCAGCATGGCGCTATCGCTGATCCTCGCGGGCGAGGGCATCACGGATGTGAAGATCGAAACCACCTCTGAAATAGGTCTCGACAAGGAAGGCGACGGCTTCGCGATCAAGACCGCCCATCTCACGACAAAGATTTCCGGCAATGGCGATCCCTCGGTGATCGAGGAATGCGCGCACAAGGCCGAAAAGGGATGCCCGGTCAGCAAGGTGCTGAATGCCGAAGTCACGCTGGACGTGACGGTCGTCTGATCCCAGGGCGGAAACGAGAAGCGGCGCCCGATGGGCGCCGTTTTCTGCTGTTCAGACCATCATTTCCTTGGTCGCGGTCAGCTTGAGTTCGGGATGGTCCCGTTCGACCCGGTCGATATCCCATTGCAGCCGGGTCAGATAGACCAGGTCACCGTCATGATCCTGGGCCATGTGGCCCTTGTTCGTATTCGCAAAGGCCTCGACCTTGTCCTTCGGTCCCGCGACCCAGCGGGCCGAGGTGAATTGCGAGGATTCGAACCTGACCGGCAGGCCGTATTCGATCTCGATCCGGCTGGCGAGAACCTCGAATTGCAGCGCGCCCACGACGCCCACGATGAAGCCCGAGCCGATCATCGGCTTGAAGACCTTGGCCGCGCCTTCCTCGGCGAATTGCATCAGCGCCTTTTCCAGGTGCTTGGCCTTCATCGGGTCGCCCGCGCGGACGGTCTGCAAAAGCTCGGGCGCAAAGCTGGGAATGCCGGTGAAGCGCAGGGCCTCACCCTCGGTCAGGGCGTCGCCGATGCGCAGCTGGCCGTGGTTTGGAATGCCGATGATATCGCCCGCCCAGGCCTCTTCCGCCAGTTCGCGGTCTGCGGCCAGGAACAGGACCGGGTTCGATACCGCCATCGGCTTTTTCGAGCGGACATGCAGCAGCTTCATGCCGCGTTCGAAATGGCCCGAGGCAAGGCGCACGAAAGCCACGCGATCGCGGTGCTTGGGGTCCATGTTGGCCTGCACCTTGAAGACGAAGCCGGTCACGGGCTTTTCGTCCGCGCCAATCTCGCGCTCGGCCGAGTTCTGCGGCTGCGGTTCAGGGCCGAATTCGCCGATCCCGGTCATCAATTCCTTGACGCCGAAGCTGTTGATCGCCGAGCCGAACCAGATCGGGGTCATGTGCCCTTCAAGGAAGCTCTTGCGGTCGAAGGCGGGCAGCAGCTCGCGCGCCATCTCGAGCTCCTCGCGCAGCTTTTCCAGCAGGTCGGCGGGAACGTGATCGGCGAGCTTGGGATCGTCGAGGCCCGAGATCTGGATCGATTCCGCGACCTTGTTGCGGTCGGCGCGGTCCATGATTTCCAGTCGGTCATGCAAGAGGTCGTAGACCCCGATGAAATCGCGGCCCATGCCGATCGGCCAGCTGACAGGGGCCACGTCGATCGCGAGGTTTTCCTGGATCTCGTCGATGATCTCGAATGTGTCGCGGCTTTCCCGGTCCATCTTGTTGCAGAAGGTCAGGATCGGCAGGTCGCGCAACCGGCAGACCTCGAACAGCTTGCGGGTCTGGCTTTCCACGCCCTTCGCTCCGTCGATCACCATGATCGCGGCGTCCACCGCCGTGAGCGTGCGGTAGGTGTCCTCGGAAAAGTCGCTGTGGCCGGGCGTGTCGACGAGGTTGAAGCGGTATTGCCCGAATTCGAACGACATGGCCGAGGCCGAGACCGAGATGCCGCGGTCCTGCTCCATCTTCATGAAGTCCGAGCGCGTGCGCCGCGCCTCGCCCTTGGCGCGGACCTGGCCGGCCATCTGGATCGCGCCGCCGAACAGCAGGAACTTTTCGGTCAGCGTGGTCTTGCCGGCGTCCGGGTGCGAGATGATCGCAAAGGTCCGGCGGCGGGCGATTTCGGGCGGAAGGACGGGTTGGTTGCTCATGCCCGGCCCTTTACCGCGCCGGGCCGTCAGCCTCAAACGAATTGTTCGCGCATCAGCCTTTCCTCCAGCCCATGGCCGGGATCGAAAAGCAGGCGGTGGCAGATCGAAGCCTCGGTCCGGATCTCGACCCAGAGAACCGAATCGACGCCGCGCGAATCGGCATCCGCCATCACCGGGCGCTTGTCGGGGTCGAGCACGTCGAAGCGCAGCGTCGCCGAATTGGGCAGGATCGCGCCGCGCCAGCGCCGGGGCCGGAAGGCCGCGATCGCGGTCAGCGCCAGCACATCCGAGCCCAAGGGCAGGATCGGGCCATTGGCCGAGTAGTTATAGGCGGTCGAACCGGCGGGCGTGGAGAGCAGCGCGCCGTCGCAGACCAGTTCCTCCATCCGCACCCGGCCATTGACCGAGATGCGCAGCCGTGCCGCCTGCGGTCCCGCGCGCAGAAGGCTGACCTCGTTGATCGCCAGCGCGCAATGCTCGTGCCCGTCGGTGGTGCCGGCGGTCATGGCGAGAGGGTTGGTCACGGTTTCCTCGGCCGCGGCGATCCGCTCGGGCAGCGCATCGGCGGAATAGTTGTTCATCAGGAAACCAACCGTGCCGCGGTTCATACCATAGACGGGCAGGCCGCGGTTTTGATGCATGACGTTCAGCATCAGCCCGTCGCCGCCCAGTGCGACAATGACATCGGCCTCGCGGATCGGAACATGGCCGTAGCGCCGCGACAGGGTCTCGGCGGCGGTCGAGGCTGCCTCGGTGCTGCTTGAAATGAAATGCATCTTCATGCGCGCCATCATGGCGCGGGACACGGCATGCGCAAGCCCTCGTGAACGCAAGGAAGATCTACCGCCACCCCGTCGCATCCATCCTAGCGGCCCGCAGAAAATCCGTCTATTAGGCCCGCAAGCCGCTTCACATGAGGACCAGATGACCGATACCGGATTCTTCACCGAGACGCTGGACAGCCGCGATCCCGAAATCTTTGGCGCAATCCGCAAGGAACTGGGCCGCCAGCGTGACGAGATCGAACTGATCGCGTCCGAAAACATCGTCTCGCAGGCGGTGCTCGAGGCTCAGGGCTCGGTCCTGACCAACAAATATGCCGAGGGCTATCCGGGCAAGCGCTATTACGGCGGCTGCCAATATGTCGACATCGTCGAGACGCTGGCGATCGAACGGGCGAAAGAACTGTTCGGCTGCGAATTCGCCAACGTCCAGCCGAATTCGGGCTCGCAGATGAACCAGGCCGTGTTCCTCGCGCTTTTGCAGCCCGGCGACACCTTCATGGGCCTCGACCTGAATTCGGGCGGCCACCTGACCCACGGCTCGCCGGTCAACATGTCCGGGAAATGGTTCAACGTCGTCAGCTACGGCGTGCGCCAGCAGGACCAGCTGCTGGACATGGACGACATCCGCAAGAAGGCGCTCGAGCACAAGCCGAAGCTGATCGTCGCCGGCGGCACCGCCTATAGCCGCGTCTGGGATTGGGCCGAATTCCGCAAGATCGCGGATGAGGTCGGCGCCTACCTCATGGTCGACATGGCCCATATCGCGGGCCTCGTGGCCGGTGGCCAGCATCCCTCGCCGCTGCCCCACGCCCATGTCGTGACCACCACCACGCATAAATCGCTGCGCGGCCCGCGTGGCGGCATGGTGCTGACCAACGACGCCGACATCGCGAAAAAGATCAACTCGGCGGTCTTCCCCGGCCTGCAGGGCGGCCCGCTGATGCATGTGATCGCCGCCAAGGCCGTCGCCTTCGGCGAGGCGCTTCGCCCCGATTTCAAGGACTATGCCGCGCAGGTCGTCAAGAACGCTCAGGCCATGGCCGATGAGCTGATGAAAGGCGGCATCGACATCGTCTCGGGCGGGACCGACAACCACCTGTGCCTCGCCGACCTGCGCCCGAAAGGCGTGACCGGCAAGGCGACCGAGGCCGCTCTGGGCCGCGCGCACATCACCTGCAACAAGAACGGCGTGCCGTTCGACCCGGAAAAACCCTTCGTGACCTCGGGCATCCGTCTGGGCGCGCCCGCCGGCACCACCCGCGGTTTCAAGGAAGAGGAATTCCGCCAGATCGCCCGCTGGATCGTCGAGGTCGTCGACGGACTTGCCGCCAATGGCGAGGAAGGCAATGCCGAGGTCGAAGCCAAGGTTAAGGCCGAGGTCGAGGCACTTTGCGCCAAGTTCCCGCTTTACGCCGGGAAGTGATCGACAAGATGGCGCGGGCTCAACTGAGCCCGCGCACCTTCATGATCCACAGCGCAAGCGCGCCAAGGATCATCAGCCCGAAGATCACGCTTGCAGCGACATTGACGGCCCCACCCAAAAACCGACTGCCCTGCCCCAAGGGCCGAAGATAGGCCGTCAATGCGCGATGCGCGTGGTCGAACTTGTCGAAATCCACCTGCCGCGCCAGCTTGGGCTGACCCGACACGCGATCCGCCTCGGCAATGAAGCGTGCTTCGCGCCGCAGTTTTCTGGGCAGCGCCCCGCCGCGACGCTTCAACATCTGCGCAAGATCCGCGTGATGGCCACGTCTCACGCCCCCGAATCTTGCCGCCATCAGGCTGGCCACCTCATCCGCCTTGGGCCGGATATCGTCGATCATCTTTGTCACCCCGTTTGAATCGAGGCTACCGCCTCTGGCGTCCTTTCGCCAGCCTCGCTAGGGTGCCGCCATGATGCTGAACATGACCGTGACCGGAGAGGATTCGACGCAGCTGCCAGTGATACTGGCGCATGGGCTGTTCGGATCGGGCAAGAATCTTGGTGGCCTCGCGCGCCGCCTGTCTCAGACGCGGCGCGTGATTTCGGTCGACATGCGCAACCATGGCGACAGCTTCCATGACCCCGATCACAGCTACCCTGCCCTTGCCGAGGATCTGGCCCGCATCATCAAGGCCGAGGGCGGCATCGCCGATGTCGTTGGCCATTCGATGGGCGGCAAAAGCGCGATGATGCTCGCGCTGAACCACCCCGAGCTGCTGCGCAAGCTTTGCGTTCTGGATATCGCGCCCTATGCCTATAGCCACACCCAGACCCCGCTGATCGACGCGATGGAAGCCGTGGATCTGGGCGGCATCAAGCTTCGCTCGGCCGCCGATGCTCGGCTGGCAGAGTTCGTGCCGGAAGCCGGGGTGCGCGCCTTCCTGCTGCAATCGCTCGACCTGAAATCCGATCCGCCGCGCTGGAAATTCAACCTCGCGACCCTGCGCGAGCAGATGCCCAGTCTTGTCGGATGGCCCTCGGACGCGCCAAAGGGGACATTTTCCGGCCCCGTCCTGCTGCTTGCGGGGGCCACCTCGGATTATAGTGGCGAGCCCCAGGTCGAGGCCCTTCGCGCCCACTTCCCGCAAGCGAAGGTTCGGTTCTTTGCCGGGGCTGGACATTGGCTGCATGCTGATCGCCCCGCCGAGGTCGCCGAAAGCGTCGCCGAATTCCTTGGCTAGGGGCCGCAGCGCAGGTTGACCCTGCCCTCGCCCGGATCGCCGGGGATACGGCTTTTCAGGCTGAAGGGGATTGCCTCGCAGCCGCTGGCCAGTTCCGCCGCGCGCATCATCAGTTCCGGGACGCGGGTCCTGTCCCTGCGGGGCAGATAGCCGAGCCGGATCACCTGGGCCTCGTCCTGCCGGACGAACACGGCAAAGCGCATTCCCCCAAGTTCGACATCTTGCCGCGCCGAGCCGAAGAATTGCGGCGCGGGCGAAGCGCAAGACGCAAGCAGAAGGAGTATCACGAAGATCGGGCGCATCTGCCGATCATGTGACAAGGGGATTAACGAAACGCTAACGCCGTGAAAAATCGGCTGTCTTCCGCCCGTTATGTGCTCGGGTCTCGGAGCAATCCCGCCGATGGCCACACTCTCGCGCGACCGTGAGAGGCACACCCCGAAAGCCTGGCCTAGATTTGCCGAAAACGAGCAGCCAAGGACAAGGAGCAGCCAATGCGCCGCATCATTCAATTCGCACCACTTTTGGGCCTGATGGCCGTCTCGGCCTGCGAGACGATCCAGGGCGCGGGTCGGGATCTGCAGACCGCAGGTCAGGCGATAACGCAGCAAGGCTATGAAAGCCAAAGCCAGATGGGCCAGGCACCCTATTCGGCAGCGCCGGTGGCGCCTTCGCCCTACTAAGGCCTTCCTACGTCCCGTCCCGGCAAGGGTTTTTCGGACACGTGAACCGTGCGGATGGCGGGAGATCCAACGATCGCCCGCCCCCGGATCAATTGTCCATCTTGAGCGCCTGGATGAAGGCGGTTTGCGGGATTTCGACCTTGCCGAATTGCCGCATTTTCTTCTTGCCGGCCTTCTGCTTCTCAAGCAGCTTCTTTTTCCGCGTCGCGTCGCCGCCATAGCATTTCGCGGTCACGTCCTTGCGCATCGCCGAGAGAGTCTCGCGCGCGATCACGCGGCTGCCGATGGCGGCCTGGATCGGGATCTTGAACATGTGGCGCGGGATCAGCTCTTTCAGCTTCTCGACCATGACGCGGCCACGGCTTTCGGCGCGGTCGCGATGGACCATGATCGAGAGCGCATCGACCGGCTCGTCATTGACGAGGATCGACATCTTCACGAGGAAATCCTCGCGATACTCGCTGATCTGGTAGTCGAACGAGGCATAGCCCTTGGTCACCGACTTCAGGCGGTCGTAGAAGTCGAAGACCACCTCGGCCAGCGGCAGGTCATAGACCACCATCGCGCGGTTGCCTGCATAGGTCAGGTCCATCTGGATGCCGCGACGGTCCTGGCATAGCTTCAGCACGTCGCCCAGATATTCGTCCGGCACCATGATCGTGGCCTTGATGCGCGGTTCTTCGATATGGTCGACATAGGTCAGGTCGGGCATGTCGGCCGGGTTGTGCAGATCGCGCACCTCGCCGTCCTTCATGTGCAGCTTGAACACGACCGACGGCGCGGTGGTGATCAGGTCCAGATCGTATTCGCGCTCAAGGCGGTCGCGGATCACCTCGAGATGCAGCAGGCCGAGGAAGCCGCAGCGGAAGCCGAAGCCGAGCGCCGCCGAGGTCTCCATCTCGTAACTGAAGGACGCGTCGTTCAGCGCGAGCTTCTCGATCGCGTCGCGCAGCGCCTCGAAGTCATTGGCATCGACCGGGAAGAGGCCGCAGAACACCACCGGCTGGGCCGGCTTGAAGCCCGGCAGCGGCGTGTCGGTGCCCTTCTTCTCATGGGTGATGGTGTCGCCGACGCGGGTGTCGCGGACCTGCTTGATCGAGGCGGTCAGAACGCCGATCTCGCCCGGGCCCAGCTCGGCGATGTCGACCATCGCGGGTTTCAGAACGGCCAGCTTGTCGATGCCGTAAAGCGCGCCGGTCTGCATCATCTTGATGCGGTCGCCCTTCTTGATCACGCCTTCCATGACCCGGATCATGACAACGACGCCGAGATAGGCGTCATACCAGCTGTCGACCAGCATGGCCTTCAGGGGCGCGTTGCGGTCGCCCTTGGGCGCCGGCAGGCGGGTGACGATGGCTTCCAGCACGTCGGGGATGCCGAGGCCCGTCTTGGCCGAGATCTCGATCGCGTCATGGGCGTCGATGCCGATCACGTCCTCGATGTTTTCCTTGACCCGGTCCGGCTCGGCGGCGGGAAGGTCGATCTTGTTCAGGACCGGGACGATCTCATGGCCCGCGTCGATCGCCTGATAGACGTTCGCGAGCGTCTGCGCCTCGACGCCCTGCGAGGCGTCAACGACCAGAAGCGAGCCTTCGACCGCGCGCATGGAACGGCTGACTTCATAGGCGAAGTCGACATGGCCGGGGGTGTCGATCAGGTTCAACACATATTTGCGCCCGTCCTTCGCAGGATATTCGATGCGCACGGTGTTCGCCTTGATGGTGATCCCGCGTTCGCGTTCGATATCCATGCTGTCGAGCAACTGGGCCTTCATGTCCCGCTCGGCGACCGTGCCCGTCATTTGGATCAGGCGGTCGGCCAGAGTGGATTTGCCGTGGTCGATATGGGCCACGATCGAGAAGTTACGGATGAGATCAAGGTCGGTCATGGCGCGGCTATACTGGGGAAATGGGATTGCGGGAAGGGGGAACGCGCGGGTTCAGCCGCGCAGGGGCTCGAACCCTGCGGCACGAAGCTGCCGGCGACGCAGAACGGCCTCGCGCCACATGGCGTAACAGCCTGAAACGACGATCAGCCCGGCACCCGTCAACGTGAGGTAATCCGGGCGCTCGCCAAAGACGATGACCGCAAGGGTCAGCGCGAAGACGAGGCGGGCATAGCGGAACGGAGCGAGTGCCGCAGCCTCGCCCAGCCTCGTGGCCTGGACAAGCAGCGCATATCCCGCGACGCCGACCGCGATGCAGCCGATGAAAAGCAGCCACTGGTGCAGGTTCGGCATGACGAAGCGCTGCCCCAGCGCCAACCCCATGCAGATTGAAGCGATGAGAATCGCGAAAAAGGCCGAGGCCGCCAGTTGAAGCGATCGGATCTGCGAGGGGATGCGTCGAGTTGCCAGGTCGCGCGCGGCCAGCCCGACCACCGCGACCAGGGCCATCAAAGAAGCGGGCTGAAAATCGGAGACCCCGGGACGAAGGACAAGCAGGACACCCAGGAACCCTGCGCCGATCGCCGTCCAGCGCCGCCAGCCCACGGGTTCGCCAAGGAAGACCGCGGCCCCCAGGACGATCGCAAGCGGCAGGGCCTGCATGATTGCCGCGGTCGACGAAAGTTCGGTCATGGCCAGCGCGACGACAATCCCGATCGAGCCGACGGCCTCGGCGCAATTGCGCAAGACGACCAGCGGCCGCGCGAGATCGCGCGTCCACAAATGTCCGCCCTGAAGCTTCAGCATGCCCCAGAAACTCAGCCAGCCAAGCAGACCGATCATCCCCAGAACTTCGGCGAAAGGCAGTTCCTGCGAAAGCAGCTTGATGAACATGTCCTCGGCCGCGAACAGCACCATCGAGACGAGCATCAGCATCGCCGCACGAAAATTTTCGCTGACCATCGTATCGACCTCGTCGGGGGAATTGCACGCATCGCCATATGCCGCAAAAATGGACTGGTCCAGCGAGAAAGGATGACAGATGAAACTGCGCGTCGACGATATGAGCTGCCGTCACTGCACGGACACGATCGAGAAGGCGATTTCCGACGCCGGGGGCCGCGCAAGCGCGGATCTGGACAGCCGGACGGTCGAAATCGAGTCCCTCGATGAAGCTCGCGCCATGCAGGTGATTCGCGAGGCAGGATATGAGCCTCAACCCGCCTGAGCGCATATCTTGCGGCCGGTTTCCGCCGGCCTGCCAAGACTTGTTCTCTCCCTTCGATTGAGCGGAAGGGCCAATTCTGTTAAGCTCGCCAGGATCAAGACGCGGCTCGAGAGGGTGTCCAACCCCGCCGCACTGGCAGAAGCCGAGGAGACAGTGATGTTGAACCGCCTTATGATCGCCGCGACAGCGGTCATTCTGACCACGCCGCTCGCCGTAGCCGGCCCCATCGATTCCGCTTGCATCAAGTCCGACCGCCGGGCGCGCAGCAGCCAGCTTTGCGGCTGCATCCAGCAGGTTGCGGATATGACCCTCTCGCGTTCGGACCAGCGACGCGCGGCGCGCTTCTTCCGCGACGCCGAAGAGGCGCAGGCCGTGCGCATGTCGAAAAGCAATGCCGACAACGCCTTCTGGTCGCGCTACAAGAACTTCGCCGCGACGGCAGAGGCCTATTGCGCACGCTGACCGGCGCGGCATGCGCATAGCTGTCCTGACCGGCGCCGGGATTTCGGCGGAAAGCGGCATCAGGACCTTCCGCGCGACAGACGGGCTTTGGGAAGAGCACCGGATCGAGGATGTCGCGACCCCGGAAGGTTTCCGGCGCGATCCGATCTTGGTCCATCGATTTTACAACATGCGCCGCGCGGATGTCGCGCGGGCGCTGCCGAACGAAGCGCATCTTGCCCTGGCCCGGTTGGCTCGTCATCACGACGTGACCCTGATCACGCAAAACGTCGACGACCTGCATGAGCGGGGCGGCTCGGGCGATGTCATTCATATGCATGGCAGCCTTGCGGGTGCTACCTGCGCGGCTTGCGGGCATCGTTGGCAGGCACCGCTTGCCATGAGCCCCGTCGACCCTTGCCCCGATTGCGGCAAGCCCGAGGCCCGTCCCGACATCGTCTGGTTCGGCGAGATACCCTATCACATGGAACGGATCTGGGCCGCGGTGGAAGGGGCCGAGCTTTTCGCCGCCATCGGCACGTCGGGTCAGGTCTATCCCGCCGCGGGCCTCGCACAGCATGCCCGTCGTCGGGGCGTGCGCACGATCGAGCTTAACCTGGATCGCTCGGCGGTCAGCCGGGATTTCGACGAACACCGCATCGGACCTGCAACGCGAGTCGTGCCGGAATGGGTGACGCAACTCTGCCCCTGAGACGAAATCGACGGGCCTCGCCCGCTTGACGACGGCCATGCAATCCTCCACCCCTTGCAGGCCTGACCAGAAAGCCCGTGATGTCGACGACCATCCTTGCAAACGCCCGCCTGATCCTGCCCGATACGGAAACGCCCGGTTCCCTGGTCATCGAAGATGGCACGATCACCGAGATCCGTCGCGGCGAGGACGTGCCGGCGGGGGCGATCAATTGCGGCGGTGACTATCTTGCGCCGGGCATGATCGAACTGCACACCGACAACCTTGAACGCCACATGCGCCCACGTCCCGGCGTCGACTGGCCCCATGCTGCGGCGATCATCGCGCATGATGCCGAGCTGGCCGGTTGCGGCATCACGACGGTCTTCGACGCGATGCGCGTGGGCTCGGTCGTCAGCGACGGGCCGGATCAGGATTACGAGAAATACGCCCGCGAACTGGCCCATGAACTGATCGACCTGCGCCGCCAAGGCGCGTTGCGGATCAGCCATCTGCTGCATCTGCGCGCCGAAGTCTGTTCGGAAACCCTGATTGCCGAACTGGACGAATTCGGGCCGGATGACCGCGTGGGCATCATCAGCCTGATGGATCACACGCCCGGCCAGCGGCAGTTCCGCGACATCTCCAAGCTCGCCCAGTATGTGCAGGGACGCTACAAACTTTCCGATGCCGCATTCGCCGAACATGTCGCCCGCATGAAGGCGCTTCGCGACCGCTATGGCGATGCACATGAAGCCGCCGCCGTCGAGGTCGCCCACCGTCTTGGCGCCGTCCTGGCGAGCCATGACGACACCACGGCCGAACATGTCGCCCGCTCTGCCGGACATGGGGTGCGATTGGCCGAATTCCCGACGACCCTCGAGGCCGCCGCCGCCTGCAATGACCATGCCATCATGGTGATGATGGGGGCACCCAACCTGATCCGTGGGGGATCTCATTCCGGCAACGTCTCGGCCGCAACGCTCGCCCAGGCCGGGCATCTGGACATCCTGTCTTCGGATTATGTGCCTTCGGGCCTGATCGGGGGGGCGATCATCCTTGCCGGGCTCTGGCAGGACATGGCGCGGGCCATCGCCACCGTCACGGCCAACCCGGCGCGCGCGGCCGGCCTTGCCGATCGTGGGCGGATCGAAACCGGTCTGCGGGCGGATCTTATGCGCTTCAGGCTCGTCGCAAAGCGTCCGGTCATGCGCGAAACCTGGGTGCGCGGCGAACGCGTCTGACGAGAGCGTGACTTGACCTGAATCAAGACCGTAGGGGCAAAGCCGCCATACGCTGAGTGGCAACCGGCGGAGGGTGCGATGGAATACGGCGAGAAGATCGAGGCGATGCGCAACGAACTGCGCGTCATGAACCGGGCGATCCCCGAGACGATGAAGGGCTTCGGAACCCTTTCGAAGGCCGTCAAGGAAAGCGGCACGCTTGATGACCGCACGAAGGAGATGATCGCGTTGGGAATGGCGATCGTGCAGCGCTGCGAGCCGTGCATCCTTTTCCATGTCGAAGGGCTGATGAAGGCCGGAGCCACGCGCGATGAACTTTGCGACGTTCTCTCGATGGCGATCCAGATGAGCGGTGGCCCGGGCGTGATGTATGCCGGTCATGCCATGGCCTGCTGGGATGAACTGGCCGCAAGCGCCTCGTGACGTGGAACTGGCCCCAAAGCAGTCCGGAAAGCCGATGCATTTTTGACCTGGATCAAGGAAAACCCGGCGAATCGGTGGCAAGTTCGGTTCGTGCCACGGATGGGCGGGCATTTTCCCGCCCGGTCCCGTCACCTGGATCTGAGGGGGTCTGGCGACAGGAGGGGGCGAGGCATGGCCTCGCCCTCGGCATACCCCTTGTCAGGCCATGAGACGGTCCTTGACGGTCGGACCGACGGCGCCGAAATCCATCTGCCCGGCATGGCGGTTGCGCAACTCGGCCATGACCCGGCCCATGTCTCGAATCGTCTCGGCACCCAGATCGGCGATCACCTTGTCGATCGCGAGGCGGGTTTCCTCTTCGGTCATCTGGCGCGGCAGATAGGACTGGATCACCCTTATCTCGTCCTGCTCGCGCTCCGCGAGTTCCAGCCGACCACCTTCTTCATAAGCCTTGGCCGATTCCTGACGCTGCTTGACCATCTTCGACAGAATGGCCGTCAGTTGGGCATCGCTCAGTCCGGTTTCGTCGCCGCCCTCGCCGCGGGCCGCGATTTCACGATCCTTGATTGCGGCCGAAATCAGCCGCAGAGTCGAAAGCCGGGCCGTGTCCTTGGCCTTCATGGCTTCCTTGGTGTCAGCCGTGATACGTTCGCGCAATCCCATGGGGTCCTCGCTGGATATTGAACCGGGGTTTGTCCTAGGCTTCGCGTCCCGCGTCAACCCATCGCAGGGCGTCAGGGTTCCATAGATGTGCGAAGTGACGTTCCAGCCTTGACGGGAACGGGACGTAACTCTAGGTTCCCGGCGATTTACCCGGAGAGATGACGATGGCCCAAAAACCGACCGCATGTCTTGCGCTCGCAGACGGAACCGTATTCTACGGACAGGGCTTCGGCGCGACCGGCGAAGTGGTTGCCGAACTGGTCTTCAACACGGCCATGACCGGCTATCAGGAGATCATGACTGATCCTTCCTATGCAAGCCAGATCGTGACCTTCACCTTCCCCCATATCGGGAATACTGGCGTCACCGAGCAGGATGACGAAGCGTCCGAGCCCGTCGCCTCGGGCATCGTCGTCAAGTGGGACCCGACCGAGCCGTCGAACTGGCGCGCCTCGAGCGACCTGGTCGAGTGGATGGAAAAGCGCGGTCGTGTCGGCATCGGCGGGATCGATACCCGCCGCCTGACCCGCGCGATCCGCCAGCAGGGTTCTCCGCATGTCGTTCTGGCCCATTCGGCGGATGGCGAATTCGACATTGCTGCGATGGTGGCCAAGGCGCGCGACTGGAAGGGGCTTGTGGGGCTTGATCTTGCCAAGGACGTGACCTGCCGCCAAAGCTATCGCTGGGACGAAGGCCTTTGGGCCTGGCCGGGCGAATTCGGCAAGTCCGAGGAACAGAAACCCTTCCGCGTCGTCGCGCTGGATTATGGTGCGAAGCGCAATATCCTGCGTTCCCTTGCCCAGAGTGGCGCCGAAGTCATCGTGCTGCCCGCGACCGCGACGGCCGAGGAAGTCCTGGCTCATGAACCCGAGGGCGTGTTCCTGTCGAACGGTCCCGGCGACCCCGCCGCGACCGGCGAATATGCCGTGCCGATGATCCGCGAATTGCTCGACAAGGAAATGCCGATCTTCGGGATCTGCCTTGGCCACCAGATGCTGGCACTGGCGCTTGGCGCAAAGACCGTGAAGATGGGCCATGGCCATCACGGCGCGAACCATCCGGTCCGCGACGTGGAAACCGGTAAGGTCGAGATCACCTCGATGAACCACGGCTTTGCGGTTGACGCCCAGACCCTGCCCGAAGGCGTGATCGAAACCCATGTCAGCCTGTTCGACGGCTCGAACTGCGGTTTGCGCATGACCGACCGCGCGGTTTTCTCGGTGCAGTATCACCCGGAAGCCAGCCCCGGTCCGCAGGACAGTGCCTATCTGTTCGACCGTTTCGCCGAAGCGATGCGGAGCCGTCGCGGCTGATGTGAACGGCCGGTTAACCCGTCCTTAACTCTCTCTGTGCGACAGAGCGGGCACAGGGACGGGGAATCACCATGGCCGGAATCTCAGCGCTTACCAAATCCTTGCAATCCGATTCGCTCCCCCTCGGGCCGGAAACACGGTCCGGAGGGGATGCGCGCGTCGTTTCGGAGCGCGATCTTCGGCCGCTCGGTCAGATCCTGATCGAAGACGGTGCGATCGATCCCCGCAACCTGCTCAAGGCGCTGGTCATGCGGCAGCGCCAATCGGCCCGGCTGGGCGAGATCCTGCTGGCGAATGGCTGGGTGGATGAACAGGCCCTGGCCCGCGCGTTGGCGCGACAATGGCGGGCTTCGATCATCGACCTTGGGGAAATGCCCCCCGATCCGCGGCTGGTGGATGCCGCCGGAGTGACGCTTTGCCTTGCCGAAGGCATGGTGCCCTGGCGCCGCGTCGGGGGCGTCACCTTTGTCGCGACCGCGCGGCCCGAAGCCTTTGCCGCGCTGGTGCGACGACTTCCCGAGCAGTTCGGAACCGTCCGCATGCTGCTCTGCTCGGAGAATGCCGCACGAGAGGCGGTCCTGAAGCAGCGGCGCACCACGCTGATCCGGCAGGCCGAGCTGCGCGTACCCGGCCCCGAAAGCTGCCGGACGCGAAATGAACGCCGGACCGCCCGGCTTGCCCTGGGCCTCGGGGTGCTGACGATGGCGGGCCTGCTCCTCCAACCCCTTGCCGTGATCGCTGTCCTGACATTCTGGGCGACCCTCACGCTTGTCGCTTCGATGATATTGAAGGTCGCATCCTTTGCCGCCATCCTGCGCCGTACCGGTCGCAAGCGCGCGGTCGAAGAGGCGTTGCTTCAGGGCCAGATGGTCCGGCGCGAGATGAACGCGCCCTTGCCGGTGATCTCGGTCATGGTCCCCATGTTCGCCGAGGCCGATATCGCCGACCGCTTGATCGGACGCCTGTCACGGCTGGATTACCCACGCGAACTCATGGACATCGTCCTGGTGGTCGAAGAAACCGACCGGATCACCTGCGAAGCGCTCGAACGGGCGCGTCTGCCGCGCTGGATGCGCATCGTGAAAGTGCCCGATGGCCCGATCAGGACGAAGCCGCGCGCATTGAACTACGCGCTCAATTTTTGTCGCGGCCAGATCATCGGGGTCTGGGACGCCGAAGACCGGCCCGAGCCTGACCAGTTGCACAAGGTGGCCCGCGGCTTCCATTTCGCCGCGCCCGATGTCGCTTGCCTGCAAGGCGTGCTGGACTATTACAATCCCCGCACCAATTGGCTCGCCCGCGCCTTCACGATCGAATATGCGGCCTGGTTCCGCGGCACCCTGGCCGGGGCTGCGGCGCTTGATCTGGTGGTGCCGCTTGGCGGCACGACGCTGTTCTTTCGCCGGGATCTGCTCGAGAAGGTCGGGGGCTGGGACGCATGGAATGTCACCGAGGATGCCGATCTGGGCGTGCGTCTGACCCGACGCGGCTACCGGACCGAAATGCTGGATACCGTCACCCATGAAGAGGCGAACTGCCGACTGCTTCCCTGGATCAAGCAACGATCGCGCTGGCTCAAGGGATTCGCGATGACCTGGGGCGTCCACATGCGCGACCCGATCGGGCTCTGGCGCGACCTAGGGGCCCGCCGCTTCGTCGCATTGCAGGTTCAGCTGGCGGCCTCGGTCTCGCAATATCTTCTGGCCCCGGTGCTCTGGAGCTTCTGGCTGCTCAGCTTCGGCCTGCCCCATCCGGTCCGCGACATGCTGGACGGCGGGCTTGGCGGACATGCGATCTCGATGCTCGTCGCGGTCTTCATCCTCTCCGAGCTGCTCAACATAACGGTCGCCGCCTGGGCGGTGCGGGGCTCTGCCCATCGCCATCTTCTGCCCTGGGTTCCGACCATGCACCTCTATTTCCCGCTGGGCTGCCTTGCAGGTTGGAAGGCGATTTGGGAGGTCGTGACCAAACCCTTCTATTGGGACAAGACCCAGCACGGGGTCTTCGATGCGGCCGAGGAGGACGCACCCGCAAAACCCTCCGCCCCCCCCAATGCCGCGCTTCTTCCGGTCTTCGGCGGCACGCCGGCGAGGACTGCGGCGAGGACTGCGGCGATGGGGGAAATGGTCCCGGTGCTGGGCAAGGTCGGCTGAGCCCCCCGCTTCAGGCCGGTGCGCGATCACGATGGGCAAGCGCGGCGTCGATGATCCGGCCCGCCATCTCGATCGTCTCGGCCAGCCGCTCGGCCAGTTCGTCCAGCGATCGCGAACCGGTTTCCCGCAAGAGAAACTCCTGTCCGCCCTCGCCGATATTCTCCATGTCGAGCGGACGTTCGGTCAGCAATCGCCCCGCACATTGCAGGTTCCACAGGAAACGACGGGCCGAGGACAGGCTTTCCGCTTCGTCGCGCCCGATCAGCCCACCCCGCGGGCCCGCGCGAAGCTGCGCCGCGGCGGCGCGCGCCGACGCGCCCGAGCGGAGCGCGAAGGATTGTGCCAGCAGCTCGATATCCTGCAGCCTGCCCCGCCCGATCTTGGCTTCCCATGCCCCGTCCGGCGCCTTGGCCGCGAAGATCCTGGCCCGCATCTCGGCAAGATCGGGCATCACCCTCGGGTCGCTTCCCCGCGTCGTGAGCACCTCCAGCCGCAGCGCCTCGACCTCGGCGCCAAGCGCCGCCCCTTCGGTTCCGCAGGTCCCGATGACCCGTGCACGCGTCAGGGCAAGATGTTCCCAGGTCCAGGCCTCTTCCATCTGGTAATGGCGGAAGGACTGCACCGACGTCGCGACCGGCCCCTGCCTGCCCGAGGGGCGTAGCCGCATGTCCACCTCGAAAAGACGCCCTGCAGACATCGGCGCGGATAGCGCGGTGATCATCGCCTGGGTCAGGCGCGAGTAATAGGCACGCGGAGCGAGCGGCTTCGCGCCCTCGGAAGTTTCCTGCCCGGCCGCGTCATAGATCACGATCAGGTCAAGATCCGACGCCGCATTGAGCTGGCGCGCGCCCAGCGAACCCATGCCCATCACCACGGCGCCGCGTCCCGGCGGCGTCCCGTGCCGACGCGAGAATTCCTGCACCACGACGGGAAACAGCGCGGCAACCGCGGCATCGGCGATATCGGCATATTGCGCGCCGGCCTCCTCGCCCCCGATCAGAGCGCGCAGGTGGTGGACGCCGGTCCGGAACTGCCATTCATGCGCCCAACGGCGCGCAGCATCCAGGGCCTGCTCATAGCCTCCGTCCGGCGCGGCCAGCGTCTGGCGCAGCAGGTCGTCAAGCTCGCGCCGCAAGCCTGCTGTACCCGGCCAGTCCGCGAAGAAGCTGCCACCGAGAACGGCATCGAACACTTCGGGATGGCGCGCCAGATAGGCCGCCAGACCGGGAGCGGTGCCGCAGATATCGGCAATCAGCTCGATGAGCTGCGGATTGGCTTCGAAAAGCGAGAAAAGCTGCACCCCCGAGGGAAGCCCGGCGAGGAAAGCGTCGAAGCGCGCCAGCGCCTCCTTGGCATGGCTCGTCCCGACGAGTCGGGTCAGCAATTCGGGTTCGATCCGGGCAAAGACCTGCCGCGCTCGCGCCGAGCGGAGCGCCGGATAGGACCGCCAACGCTCGACCATGGCTTCTGATTCGGGCGAAAGATCCGGCCTCGCGCCGCCATCAGAGGGGGTGAAGAAATCAGACGTCAGGGTCTCGACCCGGTCGAGCCGCACGGCCAGCCGATCGGACCAGGCCTGCGTTTCGGGTACGCCCATCATGCAGGCGATCGTGTGGATGCCTTCGGGCGAATTCGGCACCAGATGGGTCTGCGCATCGTTGACCATCTGGATCCGGTGCTCGATCTCGCGATGCTCGCGGTAGTGATCGGTAAGTTCGGAAGCGACCTCCAGAGGAATCCAGCCCTTTTCGGCAAGACGGGCAAGCCCCTCGACCGTGCCCCTGACGCGCAGGTCGGCATCGCGCCCCCCGGCGATCAACTGGCGGGTCTGGGTGAAGAACTCGATTTCGCGAATGCCGCCGCGCCCCAGCTTCATGTTGTGGCCCGGCACGTCGATCCTGCCATGCAGCCCCTTGTGATCGCGAATTCTCCGCCGCATGTCGTCGGTATCCTGAACGGTCGCGAAATCAAGATGCCGGCGCCAGACAAAGGGGCGCATTTCACGCAGGAAGCGTTCGCCCACCGCGAGGTTTCCGGCACATGACCGCGCCTTGATATAGGCGCTGCGCTCCCATGTTCGGCCCTCGGCCTCGTAATAGCCCAATGCGGCAGAGACCGAGATGCAGACCGGCGTTACCGCGGCATCGGGGCGTAATCGCAGGTCGGTGCGGAAGACATAGCCCTGGTCGGTATTGTCCGAAATCGTCGCCGCCGCCTTGCGGGTCGCGCGAATCAGGGCAGCCCGGGCCTCGTGCTGGTCGTCGCGCGCATAGGCGCTGTCGTCGTAGAACACGATCAGATCGATATCCGAGGAATAGTTCAATTCGCCCGCGCCCATCTTTCCCATGGCGATGGCGGTGATCCCTCCGGCATCGCTCTCGGTCGCCGGCAGTTTTCCGCGCGCGGCTTCCTGCGCGACGTGAACCCGCAGCGCCAGGTCGGTGGCCCGATCGGCGAGGTCAGTCAGCGCGCCCGTGACCTGTTCGAGCCGCCAGACGCCTCCCAGATCCGCAAGCGCGGTCCAAAGCGCGACGCGACGCTTTGCCTGGCGCAGCGCCCCCGAAAGCGCGTCTGCCGAAAGCTCGTCGAACCCCTTGGTCACGCGGGCGACCAGATCGTCATCGGGGAGATCGGCACGCGCGGCCTGCGCCGCCAGCCATTCGCCTTCGCGCTCGATCAGACCGGCCAGATAGGGGCTGCATCCCGCCGCACCCCGGATCAGGTCGGCGATCACCGGATCGGTCAGCCCGGTCTGGTCAAGTGCGGCCTGGCCCCGGTTCGGGTCGGCGGGAATCGGCAGGCGGGTGATACGGGATGCAAAGCTCATGGCGCGAGCCTATATCCCGGCTGGCCAAGGTCAATGGCGGCCCGATCTGCCCCCGGTGCGCGCTTCTGACGCTGTTTTTTCCGCTCCGGCCTGCGTCCCTGCGCGGGTCGGTGCCCCGCCAGAGAATGCAAGGCCGAAATGCAGGTTTCCGCGCTTGGCTAGCAGGGCATCTGTTGCTAGGCTTTGCCGGGTCGGAAAGCCATTTGAGATTGACGGGTCGTCTTTTGCCGATGGGCTCAGATCAGATCAACACGAGAAGAATTGCCAGCCCGGGCCAAGCGGGCGCGGCCCGATCGGGGCGGGCCTGATGCGCCATACCCTGCCCCATGCGCCGCAATTCTACGTCACCGCCCCGCAGCCCTGCCCCTACCTGCATGGCCGTGCCGAGCGGAAGCTTTTCACCGCCCTGGCGGGGGATTCAGCCAATGAGCTGAACAATACGCTGTCGCGCCAGGGCTTCAGGCGCTCGCAGAACGTCCTTTATCGGCCCAGTTGCGAAAGCTGCGTCGCCTGCATGTCAGCGCGCATTCGGGTCGCAGAGTTCTCGCCCTCGCGGACCCAGCGGCGCGTGCTGCGCAAGAACGACAACCTGCGCCGCATGGCGACCAGCGCCTGGGCGACCGAGGAACAGTATGAACTGTTCCGCCGCTATCTGGACTATCGCCACGCCGATGGCGGCATGGCCGACATGGACATCTTCGAGTTCGCCGCGATGGTCGAGGAAACGCCCGTTCGCACTCGGGTCGTCGAATACCGGTTGACCGAACCCGGCACGACGCCATCGCAGGAAGATCGCCTGGTCGCCGTCTGCCTGACTGACGTGCTGGATGACGGGCTGAGCCTCGTCTACAGCTTCTATGACCCGCGGCTTGAGCCATCGAGCCTTGGAACCTATGTCATTCTCGACCACATCGACCTGGCGCGCGGAGCGGGCCTGCCCTTCATCTATCTTGGCTACTGGGTCCCGGGCAGCCGCAAGATGGATTACAAGGCCCGGTTCTCGGCGCTCGAGATCTACAAGGGCGGTGTCTGGCAGCCGATCGGCGATCCCGAACAGCACAATTCGGATATTCATCCGCTGTCCATCGACCCGATTGTCGAGCAGGTCGCACGCATAACCCTGCCTCACAACAGGAAGTAGTTACCGGAAACGTGCGTTTCTGGTAATTTAATTTCAATATTTCCCCAATGCTGGTCATTTTCTTGGAGAATGACCATTGACCCTTCCTACCTGCCCCCATAGTTTCCGGCGGCGCGGCGGAGGGAGGATCGGATATGGCCTCAGGCTCCGCCCAGGTTCAAGTAAGGAGAATGGGCATGTCCCGAACCATGACGGGTGCAAGGATGGTCATCGAAGCTCTGCGCGATCAGGGCGTCGACACCGTATTCGGCTATCCGGGTGGCGCGGTCCTACCCATTTACGACGAGATCTTCCAGCAAAACGACATCAAGCACATCCTGGTTCGTCACGAACAGGGTGCGGTCCACATGGCCGAAGGCTATGCGCGGTCTACCGGCAAGCCCGGCGTCGTGCTGGTGACCTCGGGACCGGGCGCGACCAATGCGGTGACCGGCCTGACGGATGCGCTTCTGGATTCGATCCCGCTGGTCGTCCTGTCGGGCCAGGTCCCGACCTTCCTGATCGGCACGGACGGTTTCCAGGAGGCAGATACGGTCGGCATCACCCGCCCCTGCACCAAGCATAATTGGCTGGTCAAGGAAACGGACGAACTGTCCGCGACGATCCACAAGGCATTCCACGTGGCGACCTCGGGCCGCCCGGGCCCGGTTCTCGTCGATATTCCCAAGGACGTCCAATTCGCCACGGGCGAATATGTCGGGCCCAAACAGATCGACACGCCCAGCTACCAGCCCATGAAGAAAGGCGATCTCGACGCGATCACGCGCCTTGTCGAATTGATGGAAAAGGCCGAACGCCCGATCCTTTATACCGGCGGCGGCGTCATCAACTCGGGTCCCGGCGCCAGCCAGCTGCTGCGCGAACTCGCCGATGCGACGGAGTTCCCGATCACCTCGACCCTGATGGGTCTGGGTGCCTATCCTGCCTCGGGCAAGGGCTGGATCGGCATGCTGGGCATGCACGGCCTCTATGAAGCCAATATGGCCATGCACGATTGCGACCTGATGATCGCCGTCGGCGCACGTTTCGATGACCGCATCACCGGCCGTGTCAACGATTTCAGCCCCGGATCGGTCAAGGCGCAGATCGACATCGATTCCAGCTCGATCAACAAGGTGATCCATGTCGACCTGCCGATCGTCGGAGATGTCGGCCATGTGCTGGAAGACCTGTTGAAGGTCTGGAAATCGCGTGGCCGCAAGACCAATGCCGAGGGCTTGCGGAACTGGTGGAGCCAGATCGAGCAATGGCGCGCGGTGAAATGTCTGACCTACAAGAACTCGGACAAGGTCATCAAACCGCAGCATGCGCTTGAACGGCTGCAGGCGCTGACCGCCCATCGCAAGGATCGCTACATCACGACCGAAGTGGGCCAGCACCAGATGTGGGCTGCGCAATTCCTGCATTTCGAGGACCCGAACCGCTGGATGACCTCGGGCGGTCTGGGCACCATGGGTTACGGTCTGCCGGCCTCGATTGGCGTGCAGGTCGCCCATCCCGAGGCACTGGTCGTCAACGTCGCCGGTGAGGCGAGCTGGCTGATGAACATGCAGGAAATGGGCACCGCGGTGCAGTTCCGCGCGCCGGTCAAGCAGTTCATCCTGAACAACGAACGTCTGGGCATGGTGCGCCAGTGGCAGCAATTGCTGCATGGCGAACGCTACAGCCAGAGCTGGTCCGAGAGCCTGCCCGATTTCGTGAAGCTGGCCGAGGCCTTCGGTTGCAAGGGCCGTCTGGTCAGCGACCCGGCCGATCTGGACGCGGCGATCCAGGAGATGCTGGATTACGACGGGCCGTTCATCCTCGACGTGATGGTCGAGAAGCATGAAAACTGCTTCCCGATGATCCCTTCGGGCAAGCCCCATAACGAAATGATCCTGGGCGAAGCCTCGACCGAGGATGCCATTTCGGGCGCTGGCGCGGCGCTGGTCTGAGAACCAACAGGGAATACGAGAAATGTCGGCACTGAAAATCGAAAAAGGCGCGTCCAGCCATTCCGCCTATGACCTGCGCGATCCGAATGCCCAGGTCATCGAAAGCCATACGCTGGCGGTTCTGGTGGACAACGAGGCGGGCGTTCTGGCGCGTGTCATCGGTCTCTTCTCGGGGCGTGGCTTCAACATCGACAGCCTAACGGTGGCCGAAGTCGACCACCTTGGCCACCGCTCGCGGATCACCATCGTGACGCGCGGCACCCCCGCGGTGATCGAACAGATCAAGGCCCAGCTTGGCCGGATCATTCCGGTTCACGAAGTTCACGACCTGACCGTCGAAGGCCCCAGCGTCGAACGCGAACTGGGTCTGTTCAAGGTCTCGGGCAAGGGCGACAAGCGCGTCGAGGCCCTGCGCATCGCCGAGATCTTCCGGGCGAACGTCGTGGATTCGACGCTGGAAAGCTTTGTGTTCGAGATGACCGGCACGCCAGAAAAGCTGGACGCATTCGCCGATCTGATGCGCCCTCTGGGTCTGTCGGACCTTGCGCGCACCGGTGTCGCAGCGCTCGCGCGCGGCGCCTGAAGCGGTTCAGCCCGACGCCGCGACCTTGTGGGGCTTCGGGTTCTCATCGCGATAATCGTCGTTCGAGACCACGCGCAAGGCCGGTTGCCCGGCCTTGGGCTGGTGGATGTCACGCAAAAGGCCGGGCAGGTCCGAGCGATTGTTTCCCGCCACAAGAAAGACCCGGCGCGCGTGTCGCAGGCCGTTGATCGTTTCGAACTCAAGCTCGACAAGATCGCCCGCTTCCGGCCAGGTCGTGTCCGGAAGCAGATTGGCGACCCCCTCCAGATACGCCAGGGCGGCATGGTCATCGCACCATATCACCGCCTTTTCTCGTGCGGCGTTGCTCCAAAGAATGACGCCAATCATGAAATTCCCCCGAAACTGAATTCGCCCAAATTCTGGCGGGCCACCAGCGGATCAACCGCAGGGTGAATTTATTGGCGAAGTCCCGCCCATGAAAGAAGAATTTGAGCGAACCTATGCCGAGGGAAAGAAATTTTTACGACCTGTGGGAACCAAATCGCTAATGCCTGCGCGTTTGATCCAGCAAAGCAAGCGTTTTCCGTCAAATTTGTATGCTTATTGGGCAAGACGCCAAGTGCTGCATCTGTGCCACAGAGATCCGATTTTATCGAACCCTTCCTGAGCGGTAGTCCATTACCGCGCGCAGAACCTGCGCCTGACGGGCGGCGCGGGATGGGTGCGTGCCCAAGATCTTGTCCCCCGGATCGGGGATGCGGGCGAAGAATTGCGCCCCATGCTCCGGATCAAAACCGGCGTTCATCGTGATGATCGCCCCAAGATAATCCGCCTCGAGTTCCCATTCCTTGGAATAGTAGCGCGCCCCGAACTGGGCCCCAAGCTGCTGGGCGTTCTCGATCGCCTCGCTGTCGCCGCCATAGGCACTGGCGAGCCCCCCAAGAATGACCGCCCCGACACGCGAGGCGCTTGATTGGCGATTGATATGGCCAAGGATGTGATGGCTCGCTTCGTGACCGACAACGAATGCGAGCTCATCGGCATTGCGCGCCTCGCCGATCAGCGACAAGGTGAAACCGATGATCGGCCGACCATTTCCGTCAAGCGTCTGAAACGCATTCGGTTCAAGATCGGTCCGGTCGTCGACGACGAACTGGAAATCGCAATTGATCGGCTGGGTGCGGCGCTGCAGGCACTCGCGCTCGACCGCCGGCTCCATGCGGTTGATCACGCTGATGAAGGTCCGTGCGGACGCCCGCGCGCCTTGCGGAATGTCGGGCGAGGGCGCGATCTGGGCCGGCGGAACGGGGGGCTGCGTGGGAAGCTGAATTGCGGGGCCGGTCGCGCAACCTGCAAGCGCAAGCGACGCAAGAGCCGCAAGTTTCCAGGATTTGAACATCGGTGTCCCCCGCCAAAATCTCCGGCGGATACAGCCGGTTCGTTGCCACATCTTATCCGGCCTTCGGACCCCTCGCCAACCCCCGGGCTTGCCCCCGCCCCGACTTCACGCGAAAGTTGGATGACAACTGTCGAGAAAGGCCCGCGATGTTCACCATCGAGCATGACTTTGACGCAACCATCATCACCCTGATCGACGAGCTTCCGAAAGACAGCCCGGTGGGTGCCCGCCCCCTGAACGAAGATGTGGTCATCCAGAGCTTTGATGATCGCGTGATCGTCGAGCAGTTCGACCCAGATACCGGAGAGCTGTCGCAGATCGTGATGACGATCGAACAGCTCGACGAATTGCGCGCCGCGTTGAACCTGCCCGAAGGCAACTACCGGCTCGAGCGCCGCTGAAGCTCAACCGACGCGAAAGACCTTGTCCCGGGCCGTCGCGCCCCGGACAAGCTCGAGCCGCGATTTCGCGATGCCCATTGCCTTGGACAGCAGCTTGACGACTGCGGCATTCGCCTTGCCATCTTCGGGAACGGTCGTCACCCAAACCCGGATCACACCGTCATCCACAGAGATCGCATTGCGCGAGGCACGTGGGGTGACGCGCACCGCGATTTCGGCGCCGGGTTGGGCCAGATGACGAAGATCGGTCATGCGCTCATCAAACGCCTCATTGCGGAAAAGGCAATGCCGTCCCGCCCCCCGCTGGCGCAGGACCGCCGCGACCGTTATTCAGGGGCGAAAGCGAACGGCTGTAATCAGCCAGCCGCAGCAACCGCCGCCGCCGACTTGGGCGGCACGCAGAAAGATCGAGGTCCGAATTGCAACATACCGATCCCGCAACGCTTTCCTTCATGCGTAACCGCCGCTCGCATCCGCCGAAACTGCTGACGGGTCCGCCGCCTTCGCGCGAGGTGCTGATGGACCTGCTGGAGCTGGCGGCGCGCGTGCCCGATCATGGCAAGCTCGAGCCCTGGCGCTTCGTGGTACTTGAACGCGAGACGCTTGATCGCCTCGCCCCGGTTCTGGCCGATTTCGTAGCCGCGCAGGGTGGCGACGAGGCCACCGTCGAAAAGGCCCGCTCGGCCTTCGCCTCACCTGTCATCGTCGCGGTCGTCTCTTCTCCGGTCGAAAGCGCCAAGATCCCGGACTGGGAACAGTTCCTGTCTTCCGGTGCGGTCTGCCTCGAATTGCTGAACGCGTCGCTTGCGGCGGGCTTCGGTGCGGCCTGGCTGACCGGTCCGGCCGCGCAGCCGGAATTCGCGACTTCCCATCTTGGACTGGCCGAGGGCGAACGTGTCGTCGGGCTTGTCCATATCGGCCAGCGCGGTGCGACCCCGCCCGATCGCCCCCGTCCCGATGTCGCGGCCAAGACCGTCTTCCTCTGATGGTCCTGACCGCGCTTGGCCGCGCCTGGAGCGATCTGCTGCGGCCCCGCATCTTCGGGGTCGTGGTGCTGGGTGTTCTCCTGACCCTCGTGCTTTTCGTGCTGCTTCAGGCAGGTGCCTTCTGGGCCATCCGGTTCTTCGCGCCTGAAACGCTGACCCTGCCCTGGATCGGAGAGATCGCCATCAATGGCGCGCTTTCCTGGGGATCGCTGGTGCTTTTTCCGGTCATGTCGATCTTTCTCATGGCACCGGTCACGGCAGGTTTCGCCGGCCTCTTCGCCGAGCGGGTCGCAGAAGCGGTCGAGGATATCCACTATCCCTCGGCCAAGGGCCTTCCTGTCGACTTCTGGGATGGATTGCTAGAATCACTCGCCGTCATCGGCGCGGTGCTGCTGGTCACGGTGGCGACGCTGATCCTGACACCGTTCCTTGGGCCGCTGGCTTCGGTGCTGTTCTATCTGGGCAATGGCTGGCTGCTCGGGCGCGAATTCTTCCAGATGGCCGCAGGCCGGCATCTGCATGCCGGACATGCGACGGCCCTGCGCAAGCGCATGGCGCCACAGGCGACCATGCTGGGGGTGCTCATCGCGCTTTTGGGCACGGTTCCCCTGCTCAACATCGTCGTACCGGTGCTGGCGGCGGCGGGGTTCACCCACCTGTTCCATCTGGGGCGTGGTCGCTAGCTCGTCCAGGCTTCGATATCGGCGCGGGTGATCACACCCGCAAGGATGACATAGGCGATCACACCCCAGATCACCGCGGTGATCAGCGTGGCCCACAACATCTTCTTCTTCAGCTTCGGTTCGTGCGGCGCGCCGGCAGGCGTTCCGGGCGTCACCTCTCCGACATCTGCCTGGCTTTTCTGTCCGATCGGCAAGAGCACGAAAAGAACAAGAAACCAGAGCACCGCATAAAGGACGATTCCGCCGGTCAGGTTCATCAGACTTGCTCCAATTCGATCAGGCAGCCGTTGAAATCCTTGGGATGCAGGAACAGGACCGGCTTGCCATGCGCACCAATCTTCGGCTCGCCATTGCCCAGCACTCGGGCGCCCTCGGCTTTCAACCGGTCACGGGCCGCAAGGATATCCTCGACCTCGAAGCACATGTGATGGATGCCGCCCGAAGGATTCTTGTCAAGAAAACCGAGAATCGGGCTGTCATCTCCCAAAGGATAAAGCAGTTCGACCTTGGTGTTGGGCAGCTCGATGAAAACGACCGTCACGCCATGGTCGGGCTCGTCCTGAGGAGGACCGACCTTTGCCCCCAGCGTGCCCGAATATTGCCGAACCGCCGCGTCCAGATCCGGCACCGCGATCGCAATGTGGTTCAGACGTCCGATCATGCGCTTTCTCCCCCGATGCGCTGATGTTCTAGGACGCCGCGCCGCGCGACGAAAGCCGAAATGCAGCAGGCCGCCGTTAACCGCTTTTTAGGGGAATCGGGCGAATTTGAATCAATCTGGCGATTCATTTGAAGGTTACCGGCTATGACGAACGATCTGACAAAGGACCTGGATTACATTCCGCCATGGCGCAGCGCCCTGCCCGACCGACCGCTGACCGGGCTGACCGTTCTGGTCGTCGAGGATTCGCGCTTCGCTTCGGAAGCGGTGCGCCTGCTCTGCCTGCGCTCGGGCGCGCGCATCCGGCGGGCCGACACGATCCGCGCCGCGCTTCGCCACCTCCAGACCTATCGGCCCGGCGCGATCATCGTGGATATGGGCCTGCCCGATGGCGATGGCGCCGACATGATCCGCACGATCGCCCTCGCCTCGCCAAGGGTTCCCGTGATCCTGGGCATATCGGGCGATGCATCCCGTCGCGAAGCCGCGCTGACCGCGGGCGCGGATGGTTTCATTGCGAAGCCGATCGAAAACCTCGCGCTGTTTCAGCAAACCATCCTGAACGCCCTTCCCGCCGAGGACCGGCCTTGCGGAGTGCGCTCGCTTCCGAATGAGGTGATCGTGCCGGACCGCACCGCCCTGCGCGACGATCTGACCCATGTCGCCGAGGTTCTGGCCATGGCCGACGATATCGCCGCCATCGAATATATCGCCCGATTTCTTGCCGGCGTTGCCCGTTCGGCCCATGATGCGCCGCTGGAGCACGCAGCCAGCGCTCTGGCAAGCGCTCCGCGCGCGGGTGGATCACTTGCAGTCGATCTCGCGCGGATCAGCGGCATGGTCCAGGACAGGCTTTCGGCCGTTCAGGGCCTTTGACCAGCGGCTGCGACCTGTTCCGAAAGACGCGTGCGCTGCGTGCCATCCTCCGCGAAATTCCCTGGGGCCAGCCACGTATCATAGGCCGCCCTCAGCGCGGGCCATTCGCCGTCGATGATCGAGAACCAGGCACTGTCGCGATTATGTCCGCGTCTCAGCATGTGCTGACGGAACGTGCCCTCATAGGTGAAACCATAGCGTTTTGCGGCGGCGACCGAGGGCGCGTTCAGCGCATCGCACTTCCACTCGACCCGGCGATATCCGCTGTCGAAAGCCCAGCGGATCATCAGCATGATCGCCTCGGTCGACGCGGCGCTGCGCTGGAGCGTCGGCGCAATCTGGATATGGCCGATTTCGATCACCCCGTTCGGGCGGTCGATGCGCAGGAAGGACGCAACCCCGCCCACCCTGTCGGTCGCATTGTCGCGCAGGGCGTAGAAGAACGGATCGGCCTTTCCCGCGGCCTCTGCCTGCCAGGCGCGATAGTCGTCAAGGGACGCGAAGGGGCCATAGGGCAGATAGTCCCAGACCCAATCCTGCCCCAGATTGGCCGCGAAGATATCTGCCGCGTGGCAATTCGCCTCCAGCGGTTCAAGCGTCACGAACCGACCTTGCAGCGTCGGTCCGGGCGCAGGCGGCGGTTCGAACCCCGCAACTTGGGGGCCGATCGGGCGATCTTTCATCCTGTCCTCGGGCAGTGGAGAAATTCAGGCGAGGATCTTCGGATCTCCGCCAAGGTCAAGCCCCGGAAAGACGGATTGCTCGATCGCCGCAAGCTCGGTCCCGAAAAGGCCTCGCATCGCCCAGCCCGCATAGGCCCGGATATCGCGCGTGGGCATCAGGTCGCGATCGGCGTAAAGCTGGCCTTCGCCCAGCCCCGGCCAGTCACCATAGGCGCGCCCGCCCCGGATCGCGCCACCTGACATGATCAGCGCCCCGCCGGTGCCGTGATCGGTCCCGCTCGATCCGTTTTCCCGAACGGTGCGGCCGAATTCCGTCATCGCAAGCACGGTGGTCCTGCCCCAGTTCTCGCCCAGCCCCTCACGCAGTGCGAGGATCGCGCCCGACAGCCGCTCGAGCGCCCTGCCGATCACCGCCCCCTGGTTCGCATGGCTGTCCCAGCCCGTGATCGAAAAGGCGGCGATCCGCGCCTCGGCATTCAGCCGATCGGCCGCGAAACGGCCCAGCGCCACGGCCTCGGCATCGGCCCCCTTGCCGACATCGGTGCGCTCCGTTTCGGAACTGATGCGAAAGGCATCGCGTGCGGTATCACGAAAAAGCGGATCGTCGTGATAGATATGCTCCAGCAGAAGCTGAGCCTGCGCCGAAAAGTTCAGCGAGGATTGCGGCGCCCAGCCCAGATGCGCGGCCTCGCCGCTGAGGATCTTCATCTGCTCCAGCCCGACCGCATAGGCGGTCTCGGCCTTGCTTCCCGGCATGGCCTGCAAAAGACGGTTCAGCCAGCCGCCGACCTGCCAGTTCACCGGCAGGTCATGCCCAGTTCCCGCCTCAAGCAGGTCCTGGCCATCGAAATGGCTGCGCTTGTCGCGATAGGGGGTTGAAACCGCGTGGGCAAAGGCCAGTTCCCCCTTCTGCCAAAGCGGCAGAAGCGGCGCGAGGCTCGGGTGCAGGGCATAGAACCCGTCAAGGTCCAGGGCGCCCCTGTCCGGCCCGACCGAGATATTCTGGCGAAGCTTTGCCAGCATCGGATCGCCATAGGGTTGGATCGCATCCAGCCCGTCCATGGCACCGCGCAGGATGATGACGACCAGCCGGTTGTCCGAAGGGACCGAGGCAAAGGTCATCGAGGTCATCAGCGGATGTGCCGCGGCGGAACAGCCGATGAGGGCTGCGGATTTCAGGAACAGGCGCCGGTTCAGCTCGATCATGCGGGATCTCCTATCGGCGGTTGAAATCGTTCGAGGCAAGGATCAGCGCCACGCCTTCGGCCTGACTTTCGGCCTTGGGCACCGCCCAGGCCAAGCCGTCCGACCGGGTGCTGCCAAGCGTCGTGACCAGCATCTCGCGCGGATCGGGAAGCTTCTTCAGCATCCGCTGCGGCATCTGCGTGGCCCAGGTGATCCGCGCGGCAAGAAGCTGCGGCGCGATCCAGGCCTGCGGGTCTTCGGGCCAGCCATCGGGTCCGTTCTGGTTCATCCAGCGCTGCCCCATCCGGGCCATCGGATCAAAGGCGAAGGCACGGAACTTCTTGAACTCCAGATCCCGCACATCCTTGCCGGTGATGCCAAGCGCCCGAAACCCCGCCACGACGAGATCGAAGGGCTGGCGCACCTTGGCACGCAGATTGGCCGCCAGATCAGGATGGGTCGCCAGCACGCGGTAGACTTGCGGCAAATCGCCCCCGGTTTCGCGCCAGACCGATGCCATGGCCTCGACAAGCTCGGGCGAAGGATCGTCCGAGACGAAATGCACCGCGAGCTTGCGCGAAAGATATTGGGCCGTTTCGGGCCTGCGGGCGATATCGCGGAAGGCGGCGCGGATATCGTCGAGGCTCGCGCGCTTCTCACCGCCGTAATTGACCCCTAGAACCTGTTCCGCGCCCGGCTCGGCGATCTGCGGCCGATAGGCAAAGCCTTTCTTCGAATCATAGGTCAGCCCGGTCAGGAGCTCCGCCAGTTCGCGCACATCATCCTGCGTATAGGGTGCGCCAGCGCCGAGCGAATGAAGCTCCATCGCCTCGCGAGCCAAATTCTCGTTCAGGCCAAGCTTCTTGTCCTTGCGGTTGCGCGCGGCCATGGAATTCGGCCCGCGGCTGGTGTTCTGGTCGAGATAGACCAGCATCATCGGATGAGTGTCGGCGGCAAAGAACATGTCCTCGAACCGACCTGCGATATGGGGCCGGATCGCCTCGTCCACAAAGGCCATGGCGAGCGGGTTGCGCCCTACACCCATCGGCCGGATTGTGAAATGGTCGGCCCAGAACTGGACCAGGCGCTCACCGAACCCGGTCGGATCATCCACGGCGCGGGCCATTCTCAGCCGCAGATCGAAGGCGATCGTCCGCCCCATGCGCTGATTGAATGCCTTGAATTCCTTTTCGCTGCGCTCGTCCTGCCGGCGCACGGCGCGCAACGCCATGAGTTCGTTCTGAAGTTCCTGTGCCTTGGCGGTCGTCACGGCCCCCGGCCCCGGCGCGGAACGGGCTAGTCCGGCAAGAAGCGCATCCACATCCGGCGGTGGCGCCATGATCGGCGACAATCCGAACCCAAGGCGGATCGCGGCGAGTTCCGGGAAATCAATCGTCATGCGCATCCCTTTGCGATGGGGGGCATCTGCCCCGGTCGCACTATCTCACGAAGCCCGCGAGAGGTCAGTTCACGCTTTTGAAAGATCATGCCGCATGGCAGCATTCTGCCGAAAGCCGCAGCGGCTTTCGGCATTTTCCAATCACTTGCCCGAAATCACTCTTTCGGGAGGACGCGCAGGCGCAATTCGCGCAGCTGCTCGTTCAGGGGCTCGCTGGGCGCGCCCATCATCAGGTCCTCGGCGCGCTGGTTCATCGGGAACATGATGACCTCGCGGATGTTCTGCTCATCGGCCAGCAGCATGACGATGCGGTCGATCCCTGCCGCGCAGCCGCCGTGGGGCGGGGCGCCATAGCGGAAGGCTTTGACCATGCCGCCGAAGCGCTTCTCGACCTCGTCATGGCCGTAGCCGGCCAGTTCGAAGGCCTTGAACATGATTTCCGGCTTGTGGTTCCGGATCGCGCCCGAGATCAGCTCATAGCCGTTGCAGGCGAGGTCGTACTGGTAGCCCTTGACGGCAAGCGGGTCGCCCGACAGCGCGTCGAGACCGCCCTGCGGCATCGAGAACGGGTTGTGGCTGAAGTCGATGCGGCCATCGTCGCCCTTCTCGTACATCGGGAAGTCGACGATCCATGCGAACTTGAACTGACCCTCGTCGGTCAGACCCAGTTCCTTGCCGATCTCGTTCCGGGCACGACCAGCGACGGCTTCGAAATTCTCGGGCTTGCCGCCAAGGAAGAAGGCGGCATCGCCCTCGCCCAGGCCCAGCTGGACGCGGATGGCTTCGGTTTTCTCGGCACCCAGCGCCTTGGCGATCGGGCCGGCGGCCTCGGTCGAACCGTCCTCGGCCTTGCGCCAGAAGATATAGCCCATGCCCGGCAGGCCCTGGGCCTGCGCAAAGGCGTTCATGCGATCGGCGAATTTGCGCGAACCACCGGTCGGGGCCGGGATCGCGCGAACCTCGGTGCCGTCCTGCTCAAGCAGTTTCGCGAAGATCGCGAAGCCCGAGTCGCGGAAGTGATCCGAGACGATCTGCATCTCGATCGGGTTGCGCAGGTCCGGCTTGTCGCTGCCGTATTTCAGCATCGACTCGGCATAGGGAATGCGCGGCCATTCGGTATCGACGCGGCGGCCATTGCCGAATTCCTCGAACAAACCCTGAACGACAGGCTGGATCGCGGCGAAGACGTCTTCCTGCTCGACGAAGGACATCTCGAGGTCGAGCTGGTAAAAATCGGTCGGCGAGCGGTCGGCGCGCGGGTCTTCGTCGCGGAAGCAGGGCGCGATCTGGAAATACTTGTCGAAGCCCGCGACCATGATCAGCTGCTTGAACTGCTGCGGCGCCTGCGGCAGCGCGTAGAACTTGCCCGGATGCAGGCGCGAGGGCACGAGGAAGTCGCGCGCACCTTCAGGGCTGGATGCCGTGATGATCGGGGTCTGGAACTCGGTGAAGCCCTGGTCCCACATGCGGTTGCGGATCGAGCGGACGACCTTCGAGCGCAGCATGATGTTGTTGTGCAGCGTCTCGCGGCGCAGGTCGAGGAAGCGATAGGTGAGGCGGGTTTCCTCGGGATAGTCCTGGTCGCCAAAGACCGGCAGCGGCAGGTCGTCGGATGCGCCCAGCACTTCCATGTCGGTCGCGTAAACTTCGATCTCGCCGGTCGGCAGCTTCGGGTTCACCAGCGAGGCATCGCGCAGCTTGACCTTGCCGTCGATGCGGATGACGGTTTCGGCCCTCAGCTTCTCGAGCCCTGCAAAGGCGGGCGAGTCGCTGTCGGCGATGACCTGGGTGATGCCGTAATGGTCGCGCAGGTCGATGAACAGCACGCCGCCGTGATCCCGGACCCTGTGGACCCAGCCGGACAGACGGATTTCGGACCCGGCATTCGCGGCGGTCAGCTCGCCGCAGGTATGGCTGCGATAGACGCTCATCATGATTTCCCCTTGGTTTCAGCGCACGCATCAACCGCGCAATGGCCGGGAAGTCAAGTTATCTAGAAGGGTCGCACGACGTTACCCGAGTAGAAATAGGCCCCCATCCCGACGGCAAAGAGCACGTTTCCCGCCACCGCATGCAAGACCCAGGCGGCCGGGAAGCCGTGACGCAGATAGGCGCGGGCGAAGAACCAGCCCCCGACAAAGGTCAGGATCGCGACGATCCAGGACCAGTACATGAGATGCGCGAAAGAAAACACCACCGCGTTCAAGGTGATCGCCGACCGGCCGATCGGCAGCAGCGAAGCATAGCGATGAAAGAACAGGGGGCGAAAGATCAGCTCCTGCGGCAGAGCCGACAGGAACGGATAGAAGACCCAGATCACCGGCAGGAAGCCGGGCCGCGTCCTAAGCGTATGGAACAGTGCATTGGGGTTCGTACTGCCCAGGACAAGGAGTCCGATCAGGAGGGTGATCACCGCAATGCCGCCGATCTCGCGCCACGGCAGGCGCGACCAGCCGCGCACCAGGGTCACGAAGTTGAACCCCCCGGTTCGCCACAAGAGCACGAGACCGACGAGCGACAGAACGGCCAGCGCCTCGAACAGCCGGTGGCCCGGCATGAACAATGCGATCAGAAGTGGCGCCCCGAAATAGAGCGCCACGAATTCGATGAGAAGGCGACGCCGCCTTACTGCAATCGCTGCCGAAGCCATAGGCGCCACTGCTCGGCGCTGCCGGCAAATACGTTCAGATCGACATTGCCCTGGATGCCCGGAACGATGCCCGTGCCGGTATATTGCCAGAAGCTGAAAGGCTGGCCGGGATAGACGATGCGGGGATGACCCGCGACCGAGCGCAGCCAGAATTCCTCGGGCCAGCTGCCAAGGTTGTTGTCGCGGTAGAAATCGACCGTGGTGTAGATGATCGGGCGCTGCCCGTAGTGGCGATGCAGGATATCCTTGAAGATGCGCGCCTCGCGCAGGACTTCATGACTCGGCGGGCGGCGCGGACAGGTCTTGGACGCAGTCCATTCCAGGTCAAGCACCGGAGGCAGCGCGCCCCGCTCTCGCGGAACATTGGCAATGAACCATGCCGCCTGCTCGGCGCCCGAGCGGCAGAAGTAGAAATAGTGGTATGCGCCGCGCGGGATGCGCGCCTGCCCCGCCTCGTACCAATAGCGGCGGAAGTTGGGATCGGCATGGTCCGCGCCCTCGGTGGCCTTGATGAAGGCAAAGCTGATCCCTGAAGTACGCACCCGTCCCCAGTCGATATTGCCCTGCCAGCGCGAAATGTCGATCCCGTGAACCCGGTGGTCATAGGGATGGCCGCCCACCCATTCATGCGGGGCGGAATCCCCGAACTGCGGCCCGGTGCCATGGCCCACGGACACACCCGCCGGCCGGTAGGTTCGTCCCCCGCCGCAAGCGGCCAGGGCCACCACAAGCAATATCCCCAGAATTCTGCCCAGAAGTTTCATCACTGCCCCTTGCCCAATGCCCGCGTTTCCGGCGCTTCAGGTCTTTATCGCAAAGGTGCAGGTTTCTGTCACGATGGCGTGACAGTCACGATAGCGTCAGGGTTGAAAATGGCATCAGTTCGCCTCGGGGATCAGCTTGCCCGGGTTCATGATATTGCCTGGGTCCAGCGCCGCCTTGATTGCAGCCATCACGCCGATCGCCTCGCCGTGCTGGGCGCGCATCAGGGGCCGCTTGCCGATCCCGACGCCATGTTCGCCCGTGATGGTGCCGCCGACCGCCAGCGCGCGCTCTGCCATCCGGTTCGCCACGCGCTTGGCAGCCGCCAGTTCCTCGGCATTGCCCGGCATGACCAGAAGCTGCGCGTGAAAATTCCCGTCTCCGACATGGCCCACCATCGGGCCGACAAGGCCTTCGGCCCTGATATCGGCCGCAGCAGCAGCAACCGCCTCGGCCAGATGCGACATCGGCACGCAGACATCTGTGACCACGGCCGTCGCGCCCGGGCGCAGGGCAAGGCAGGCGCGATAGGCGCCGTGGCGCATCTTCCAAAGCGCTGCGCGTTCTTCGGGCGTCGTGGCCCAGTCGAAGCCCTGGCCGCCGAATTCCGCCGCAAGCTCGCCGAACTTCTCGGCATCGTCCTTGACCGAGGCGGGCGAGCCGTGGAACTCTACCATCAGGTGCGGCCCCTCGTGCAGATGGGTTCCGTTCTGCATGTTGAAGGCCCTGGCCGCGTCACCATCGACGAATTCGATGCGCGCCATGGGAATCCCCATCTGGATCGTCGCGGTCACGCATTCCACTGCCTCTTCCAGGGTGGCAAAGGCGCAAACGGCCGAAGCGACCTCTTCGGGCTGGCCATGCAGCCGCAGGGTCAGTTCTGTGATGATGCCAAGCGTGCCTTCCGAGCCGACGAACAGTCCGGTTAGGTCATAGCCCGCGCTGGATTTCGCAGCCCGCGTGCCGGTGCGGATCACCGTGCCGTCGGCCAGCACGACCTCGAGCGCCAGGACGTTGTCGCGCATCGTGCCATAGCGCACCGCGGCAGTGCCGCTGGCCCGCGTCGCGGCCATGCCGCCAAGGCTTGCATTGGCGCCGGGATCGACCGGGAAGAACAGCCCGGTCGCGCGCAAATCAAGGTTCAGCGCCTCGCGCGTGACGCCGGGCTGGACGCTCGCCTGCAGATCGCCTGCGCGCACCTCTAGGACGCGGTCCATCTTCATCAGGTCCATGACGATGCCGCCATGCACCGCAAGCGCATGGCCTTCCAGCGAGGTTCCCGTTCCCCAGCCGATCACCGGAACGCGATGTTCGTGGCAGATCCGCATGATTGCCGAGACCTCATCTGTCGAGATGGGCCAGACCACCGCCTCGGGCGGCGGGGCGCGGTGAAAGGTTTCGGATTGGCCATGCAGGTCGCGATCGGCCTCTGATTGCGAAAAGCGCGCGCCCAGAAGCTGGCCAAGCGCGTCTGCGGCCTGAAGGGAAATCGGCATTGGGGGTCCTCCTCGAGACTTGCGCGTTGATAATCCCGCTGTTGCCCAAAGGGCAAGCTTGGCCCGATAAGGTGGCAGGGCGGTGGACCTGATCCGCGCAACATGGTTCCTTCGGGCCAAACGGGTCGGCGAAGATGGGCGAACGACAAAGGGATCAGCTATCGAAGGGCTGGGGGCGGCAGGGCATCAGGCATCTGCGCCGACATCTTGCGCAGGGGTGGAACGTGCTTTTGATGCGCGGCCCCGGACAGATCGAATTCTGGGTCATCGCGCTGATGATCGGGATCTGCGCGGGCCTCGCCGCGCTGGCCTTCCGGCTGGGAATCGCGGCGCTGCAACGGCTCGCCTATGGGACCGACGATCTGACCATGGCGACCGTGGCTGGCCACTTGCCCTGGTGGTGGGTGCTGGCCGTTCCGATCATGGGCGGGCTTGTCGTCGGCCTGGTGCTGGACCGCTTCACCCCCGATGGCAGGGTACGCGCCGTCGCCGACGTGATCGAGGGCGCCGCGCTCGAGGGCGGCCGTGTCGAACTGCGCGAAGGGCTGGCATCGGCCGCGGCTTCGGTGATCACGCTGGGCACCGGCGGCTCGTCCGGTCGCGAAGGGCCTGTTGTCCACCTTGCGGGCGTGATCTCGACGCTGGTCGCCAACCGGATCAAGGCAAGCCCCGTGACCGGGCGCGAGCTGCTGGGTTGCGCCGTGGCAGGCGCGGTCGCGGCAAGTTTCAACGCACCGATCGCGGGCGCGCTTTTTGCCCACGAAGTGGTGCTGCGCAATTTCGCGATCCGCGCCTTTGCCCCGATCGCGATTTCCGCCGTCGCCGGGACGGTCATCAATCGATTGCGTTTCGGGGGCATGACCGAATTCAACCTTCCGCAGGCGGGGACTCTCAGCTTTTACATCGAACTCCCGGCCTTCATGATTCTCGGCTTGATCTGCGCACTGGTCGCGGCTGCGCTGATGGCCGCCATATTCCGCGCGGAAACCGTCGCCAACCGGATCATGAGCCGCACTGGCTGGCCTCGCTGGCTGCGTCCCACCGTCGCGGGGGCACTGCTGGGTCTGATCGCCATCCCCTACCCTCATATCATCGGCGTGGGCTACGAGGCCACTTCGGCCGCACTGACCGGGCGGCTGGATCTGTGGACGGCCGTCGTTTTCGCCCTGGTCAAGGCCGTCGCCGTGGCGATCACCCTGGGCGGGCGGATGGGCGGGGGGGTGTTTTCGCCTGCATTGGTGATGGGCGCGCTGACAGGGCTGGCATTCGGCATTCTGGCGACCTCGATCGCGCCGCAATCCTCGGGGAATGAAACGCTATACGCGCTCGCCGGGATGGGCGCGGTCGGCGCGGCCGTGCTGGGCGCGCCGATTTCCACGGCCATGATCGTCTTTGAACTGACCGGCGACTGGCAGACCGGAATCGCCGTGATGACCTCGATTTCGCTCAGCACCGCGCTGGCCTCTCGCATGGTGCACCGGTCCTTCTTCCTGACCCAGCTCAAGCGGCGCGGGGTGCATATCGCGGAAGGGCCACAGGTCTGGCTGCCACAGAAGATGCGGGTGACGGCGGTGATGCGCGACATCGGCAGCAAGACGGCGCCTTCGGCCGATCTGCTGCGCAACATGGTCGCGGACGGCCAGATGATGGCCGACACCCTCACGCTGGAACAGGCGCTGAGACACTTTGACCAATCCGGCGGTGCCTTCTTCCCCGTCGTGCGCGAGGACGGCCCCACCCCCGAGATCCTCGGCGCCGTCTACCATATCGACGCGCTGCGCGCCCTCAATGCCGCATTGGGCGAAGCCGCCGCCGAACAGCACGGCTAGGCGCTTGCGCCGAACATGCCCTTGACCGCGCCAATGGCCGGCGAAACGATGTAGTTTGCGACCGGGATCAGCATGAAGCCAAGGATCAGGCCGAAAATGCCGTCTAGAAACGCGGTTACGACCCAGGCTGCGAAACCGGGCGCCGCAGGCAGCGCCTGGGCCGCCCGTTCGGACATGTGATGCACCCATTCATAGGGCTGGTGCTGACCCAGCTCATGCAGGCCATGGACGATGATCTGACCGCCCACCCAGATCATTGCGGCAGTCCCGACGATCGTCAGCACGCGCATGAAGCCCGGCATGAAATGCACGAGCGCGCGGCCGAACCCGGCCAGGGGGCCGCCCTGTTCGTGCAGATGCAGCCCGACATCATCCGCTTTGACGATCAGCGCGACAAAGCCGTAGACGACGAAGGTGATGCCCAGGCCCACCACGGCAAGGATCAGCCCCTCCATCCAGATCGGATCGCCCGGCGGGATGGCGGCCAGCGCGATGGTCATGATCTCGGCCGAAAGGATGAAGTCGGTCTTGATCGCGCCCTTGACGCGTTCCTCTTCCAGACCGGCGCCGCCCTCGGGCGTCACCTGCAGATGTGGTTCGTTCACCTTGTGATGGCTGACCGCGTGGAGGACCTTTTCGGCGCCCTCGAAGCACAGATAAGCCCCCCCGAGCATCAGCAGCGGCGAAATCGCGCCGGGTGCGAGCGCCGAAAGCGCCAACGCCACGGGCAACAGGATCACCAGCTTGTTGAAGATCGAGCCGCGCGCGATCTTCAACACGATCGGCAATTCGCGGGCCGCCGAAAAGCCGTGGACATATTTGGGCGAGACGGCGGCATCATCAATCACCGCGCCCGCAGCCTTTGCCCCGGCCTTGGCCGCCTGGCCGGCGACATCGTCGACCGAGGCCGCGGCGATCTTGGCGATCCCCGCGACGTCATCCAGCAGCGCCAGCAATCCGCTCATGCGTCCCCCATTTGGCACATTTCGACCGATCACGGCCGGGTGATCGGGAATTCCTGGTCAGGAACGCCGCGTCGGCGGTCCGGGTTCACGACGTTTTGCCGAAAAGACGCGCGCCCCTTAGCCCATGGCCCAGAAAACCAGGGCGGCCAGGCCAAGCAGCACGACCAGAACGGACAGCAGGGCGCCCGGCCTCTGCCACCAGCGGATGCGGCTGTCCAGCGGCTGGCTGAAGGGGGCGCTTGCCAGACCAAGCTCTTCTCGGATGCGCTGGCGCGCGCGTGCAGGGGGCATCACCGGCACAAGCCCGTCTGCGATGCCCGCGAAACGGCCCTGCCATTCCTGCACGCGGCGGGCAAAATCTTCATCCCCCGCCAGCCGCGCCATCAAAAGCTGCGCCTCGTCGCCGTCGAGCAGGCCAAGCGCCAGTTCTGCGGCAAGCAGTTCGTCCAGTTCCTCGGGCGAAAGGCCGGGCGGGGTCATGGGTTCGTCTTCGTCCATTTCTCGGGTCAATTCCTGAGCCTCAGCAGCGCCCCGCGCATCCAGTGGCGCAGGTCGTCGACGGCAACATTCTCGCGCAAGGCCAGATCGGCATAGGTCAGCCCGTTCAGAAAGACATCGCGGATCGCCTCGGCCTGCGCCTCGTCCAGATCCGACAGGATCGGGGCGGCGGCGCTGCCCTCGATCTCGGCGGGAACGGCGGCCAGGGCTCCGGCCTTTCTCGCGCCCTCTCCCGAAGAGGTGCCCGCCTGGCGCGCGCGCAGCCTCTCGATCGCGCGATATCGGGCCAAGGCCGTCAACCATTGCAGGGCCGCCGCCCCCTGCGGCGGCTGTCCGGCCGAGCCCTGCCATAACGCGACGTAAAGCCGTTCAAGCGTCGTCTCGGCCTCGGGCCTGTCCTTGAGGATCGAAAGGCACAGCGCATAAAGCCGGGCGGAGGTCGCGGCGTATAGCGCATCGAACGCCTCTCGGTTTCCCTGGGCGGTTTTCGCGATCATGTCGTCAATTGCGATCCGGCGCGCTTCTGGCAAGGCGGTCTTCCTTCGTGCTGCGGTCGCGGGCGAGATTAGGAAGGCCGCCCCCGGGCGTCAACGAAACGAACCGGCAAAGATCCGCCAATGCGCGGGGTGCTTGCACGTCCTGCCCGAATGCGCGATCAAGGCCGGGTTGCGAGAAAGGGCTGACAGATGCTGGACGTGAACGCGAAACCCACCGAAGAAATCGACCTGCGCGAAGTCTTCGGCCTCGACAGTGACATGAAGGTCAAGGGCTTTGCCGAGCGAACCGACCGCGTGCCCGAGATCGACCCGACCTACAAGTTCGACCCCGATACGACCCATGCGATCCTGGCGGGCTTTGCCTATAACCGCCGGGTGATGATCCAGGGCTATCACGGCACCGGGAAATCCACCCATATCGAACAGGTCGCGGCGCGGCTGAACTGGCCCTGCGTGCGGGTCAACCTCGACAGCCATGTCAGCCGGATCGACCTGATCGGCAAGGACGCGATCAAGCTCGTGGACGGCAAGCAGGTGACGGTGTTCCACGAAGGCATCCTGCCCTGGGCGCTCAGGAACCCGACCGCCATCGTCTTCGACGAATACGACGCCGGCCGCGCCGACGTGATGTTCGTGATCCAGCGCGTGCTGGAAGCCGACGGCAAGCTGACCCTGCTGGACCAGAACGAGGTCATCACGCCGAACCCCTATTTCCGTCTCTTCGCGACCGCGAACACCGTGGGCCTGGGCGACACGACCGGGCTTTACCACGGCACCCAGCAGATCAACCAGGGCCAGATGGACCGCTGGTCGCTGGTCTCGACCCTGAACTACCTGAGCCATGACGCCGAAGCCGCGATCGTTCTGGCCAAGAACCCGACCTACAACACCGAAAAAGGCCGCAAGATCATCGGCCAGATGGTGACGCTTGCCGATCTGACCCGGACCGCCTTCATGCAGGGCGACCTGTCCACGGTCATGTCGCCGCGCACGGTGATCGCCTGGGCCCAGAACGCCCGGATCTTCGGCGACAACGTGGGCTACGCCTTCCGCCTGACCTTCCTGAACAAATGCGACGAGCTCGAGCGCCAGACCGTGGCCGAGTTCTACCAGCGCCTGTTCGACGAGGAACTTCCGGAAAGCGCCGCGGTCAAGGCGGGGTGATTCCCGCCCCCTGCTGAACCGAGGCGGGGCCGCCCCCGCCTCATTGCGACCAGATTGCGCTCTCTTGGGGGGACGACATGAAAAATTCCGACAACCCCGCCGATCCGTTCAAGAAGGCTCTGACCGAGGCGACCCGCGCCATGGCCGAAGAGCATGAGCTGAACGTGACCTTCAGCGCCGATCCGTCGGGCGTTTCGGGCGATACGATGCGTCTGCCGCAGGTCAGCCGCCGGATGACCCGCGACGAAGTGCTGCTCGCGCGCGGCACAGCCGATGCGCTGGCGATGAAGCTGCGCCATCACAACTCGGCGACCCATGCGAAATACGTTCCCGCCGGACCGATGGCCCGCGATCTCTACGAGGCGATGGAAACCGCCCGCTGCGAGGCGCTTGGCGCGCGCGACATGCCCGGAGCGCTGTCGAACATCGACGCCAAGCTCGGGCAGGAAGCTGATCGCAAGGGCTACGGCCAGATCAAGGCCCCGGCCGATGCGCCGCTTTCGGTCGCCGCGGGCTACATCCTGCGGCAGATGGCGACGGGGCGCAGCCTGCCCCCTGCTGCCCAGCATGTCGCGGATCTGTGGCGGCCCTTCGTCGAACAGCAGGCCGGCGGCGATCTGCAGGACCTGTCGACGAGCCTGGCCGATCAGGCGGCCTTCGCGCGGCTTGCGCGCAAGGTCATCTCGGACCTTGGCTATGGCGACCAGCTGGGCGAGGACCCTGACGAGCCACAGGAGGACGAGGCCGAGGAAAACGCCGAACAGGACGAGGAATCCGGCGACAACCAGTCGCGCGATCAGTCCGAGGAAGACGAGGCCGAGGCTGCGCCCGAACGCACCCAGGAACAGACCCAGGACGAGCGTCAGGCCCAGGTCAGCATGGACGACCAGTCGGACGAGGAAATGGCCGACGAGGCCGAGATGTCCGAGGCCGAATCTCCGCCCGACATCCCGCCGCCGGTCAGCGACGCCAACCCTGATTATCGTGTCTATACGCAGGAATTCGACGAGGAAATTCGCGCCGAGGACCTGGCCGATCCGCAGGAACTCGAACGCCTGCGCGCCTATCTGGACAAGCAGCTTGAGCCCCTGCGCGGCGCGGTTTCGCGGCTGGCGAACAAGCTGCAGCGCCGCCTGCAGGCACAGCAGAACCGCAGTTGGGAATTCGACAAGGAAGAAGGCGTTCTGGATGCGGGACGCCTTGCGCGCGTGGTGGCGAACCCGACCACGCCGCTCAGCTTCAAGGTCGAGAAGGATACCGAATTCCGCGACACGGTGGTGACGCTGCTTCTGGACAATTCGGGTTCGATGCGGGGTCGGCCGATCTCGATTGCCGCGATTTGCGCCGACGTTCTGGCACGCACGCTCGAGCGCAGCCAGGTGAAGGTCGAGATCCTGGGCTTCACCACCCGCGCCTGGAAAGGCGGGCAAAGCCGCGAGAAATGGCTGGCGGGCGGTCGCAGCGCCCATCCCGGTCGGCTGAACGACCTGCGCCACATCATCTACAAGGCGGCCGACGCCCCCTGGCGGCGGGTGCGCCCTAACCTGGGCCTGATGATGAAAGAAGGGCTGCTCAAGGAAAACATCGACGGCGAAGCGCTTGAATGGGCGCATCGTCGGCTTGCCCGCCGCCCCGAGGCACGCCGCATCCTGATGGTGATTTCCGATGGCGCGCCGGTCGACGATTCGACCCTGTCGGTGAACCCGGCGAACTATCTGGAAAAGCACCTGCGCGACGTGATCGCCATGATCGAAAAGCGCCGCCAGGTCGAATTGCTTGCCATCGGCATCGGCCATGACGTGACGCGTTATTACCAGCGTGCCGTGACGATCACCGATGCGGAACAGCTTGCCGGCGCGATCACCGAACAGCTTGCCGCGCTGTTCGAGGCTGACCCGCGCAAGCGCGCCCGCGTGCTTGGCATGAACGCAATGCGCCGGCCCTGAGGGGCCCGCGCCGCCACAACCGCCGCTCGTGGAATTCTCAGACATGCGCGTCTTGGCGGGCATTCGCTTCGTTGCAACGCTGCGGCCGTCGCGCAGGGGCTTGCAGAGACCCCGCCCCATGCCGCAAACACCTTGCGACCAGGTTCGAAGACGACCTGAAAGCAAGAAAATGAGGTGACCATGTTCCAGCGTTTCGAAAGCCACGCGAGCCCCGCGCAACATGTCCCGAGGCTGGCCGCGCTGCGTGCCGAGATGGCTGCGCGCAAGCTGGACGGCTTCATCGTGCCCCGTGCCGATGCCCACCAAAGCGAATATGTCGCGGATCGCGATGCGCGCCTGGGTTGGCTCACCGGCTTTACCGGCAGCGCGGGCTTTGCCATCGTGACGCCCGACCTGGCCGGGGTTTTCATCGACGGGCGCTATCGCGTGCAGGTGAAATCCGAAATAGATCTGGGTCATTTCACCCCCGTCAACTGGCCCGAGACCAAGCCGGCTGCCTGGCTGCGCAAAGCTCTGCCCGAAGGTGGCATGATCGGCTTTGACCCTTGGCTGCATACTCGCCGCGAGATCCGCGAGCTTGAGGCCGGGCTTGCCGGTTCGGAAATCGCCCTGGTGCCGGTCGATACGAACCCGGTCGATGCGATCTGGCAGGATCAGCCCGAAGCCCCGATCGGCTCTGTCCGGCTATGGCCCGACGCACTTGCGGGTGAAACCGCCGCAGAGAAGCGCCAGCGGATCGGCGCCAAGCTGCGCGATGGCAAGGCAAATGCCGCCGTTCTGACCCTGCCGGATTCGATCTCGTGGCTGCTGAACATCCGCGGCGCGGATGTGCCCAAGAACCCGGTCGTGCTGTCCTTTGCCATCATCGAGGCCAATGGCCGCGTCGCGGTCTTTGCCGATCCGCGCAAGTTTTCCCCTGAAATACGCTCGGCGCTCGGCAATGAGGTCACCATCCTGCCGCCCGAGGCGCTGACCCCTGCCCTCACCAACCTGACAGGCCCAGTCGTGGTCGATCCGGGCACTGCGCCCGAGCAGGTCTTCCGCCTGATCGAAAGCATGAAGACCGAGATCGCCGAGGGCGCCGACCCGGTGATCCTGCCGAAAGCCACCAAGAACGCCTATGAAATCGCCGGAATGCGCAGCGCCCATCTGCGCGACGGGGTCGCGGTGACGGAACTGCTGTGCTGGCTCGACGCGCAGGCCCCGCGCATCGCCGACGAGCCACTGACCGAAATCGACATTTGCCGCAAGCTCGAAGAGCTGCGCGTGGCACAAGGCATCCTGGATGTCAGCTTCGACACCATCCTTGGTTCGGGGCCTAACGGTGCGATCAACCACTACCATGTGACCGAGGCGACCGACCGGCGCATCATGCCCGGCGACATCGTGCTGGTCGATTCCGGTGGCCAGTACAATGACGGCACCACCGACATCACCCGCACCCTACCCATGGGCGAATTCGACCAGGCGATCCGTCGGCCCTATACCCGCGTGCTGCAAGGCATGATCGCCGTCTCGCGCGCGAAATTTCCGCGCGGTGTCGCGGGGGCGCATATCGACGCGCTGGCCCGCGCGCCGCTGTGGATGGAAGGCATGGATTACGACCACGGCACCGGCCATGGCGTGGGCGCCGGCCTGTCGGTGCATGAAGGCCCGGTCCGCATCTCGCGCATCTCGGAAATTCCCTTGCAGACCGGCATGATCCTGTCGAACGAACCGGGTTATTACCGCGAGGGCGAATACGGCATCCGGATCGAGAACCTGATCGTCGTCGAGCCCGCCGAAAGCCCCGACGGGCGCGACATGCTGGGCTTCGAGACGCTGACCCTGGCCCCGATCGACAAGCGCCTGATCGACCCCGCGTTGATGTCCTCGGCCGAGATCGAATGGTTTGATGCCTATCACGCCTGGGTCCGGACCGAGCTTGAGCCGCTCGTCTCGGATGCGACGCGCGGCTGGCTTGAGGCCGCCACCAGCCCGCTTCTGGGCTGAGTTCCCAAAAACCGGAAGGCGCCGCCCCTCGCGGCGCCTTTTTCTCAGTCGCTCTCGGCCCATTCCGGGTGACGGCGGCGCCATTCCAGCGAATTGATGAAGGCGACCGCAATGAAGCCCGCGCCCAGAAGCCCGGTCACGAATTCCGGGATATGGATCAGGGTCTGGACGAACATGATGATCGACAGCACGAAGATCGACCAGAATGCCCCGTGCTCGAGATAGCGGAACTGCGCCAGGGTGCCCTTTTCGACCAGCATCACGGTCATCGAGCGGACATAGATCGCCCCGATGCCCAAACCGATCGCGATCAGGAAAAGGTTCTGGGTCAGCGCGAAGGCTCCGATCACCCCGTCGAAACTGAACGAGGCATCCAGCACTTCAAGATACAGGAACGCGCCAAATCCGCCTCGGGCCATGTCCCCGGCCGAAACGCCGCCACCTCCCCATCGGTCCAGCACATGCCCCAGCGCATCGACCAGCAGATAGGTGATGACGCCCCAGGTCGCCGCGACGATGAAGGCATGTTCCTTTCCGTCGGGCAGGAACCGCAGGATGATCATCATGCAGACGAGGACAAAGCCGACCTCCATGCCGCGGATTTCGCCGATCCTGCGCAAGGCGCGTTCGATCCCTGCGATCCAGTCGACTTCCTTGCTCTGGTCAAAGAAATAGTTCAGCGCCACCAGCATCAGGAAGGCGCCGCCGAAGCCCGCGATGGGCAGATGGGCCTCGTGGATGATGCGGGCATATTCGACGGGCTGGGTCGCCGCCAGTCGAAGGGCCTCGATCGGGCCAAGGCGCGCCGCGATCACGACCACCAATAGCGGAAAGATCACCCGCATCCCGAAGACCGCGATCACGATGCCCCAGGTCAGGAAGCGATGCTGCCAAAGCGGCGTCATCTGCTTGAGCTTGTTGGCGTTCACGATCGCATTGTCGAAGCTGAGCGAGATTTCGAGCACCGCGAGAACGGCAGCGATCATGAAGAACGTCAGAGTTCCGGAAACCGTGCCGGAATATTGCCAGCCGATCAGACCGGCAAGCGCAAGTCCCACCCCTGTCAGGATGAATGGCCAGGTCATGTAGCGAAGTGTGGATTTCATCCGGCGTCCCCGATTGTGGACCAGCCCTTGCAGCCATAAGCTCGCCTCGACGCACGGACAAGCCGCCGGGCACAGATTTCGCCGGATGCAATGCGGAATTGCCCGGCATGCAGGAGACAGGGATGACTTTCACGCGCCTGGCCATCTATCACATGCCCGAGGGCGATCTTGGCGAGTTCGGAAGCGCGTGGCTTGGCTGGGATGCCCGGCGGGCGGCGACCGTTCCACGGCCGCAGATCGACAACCTTCCGGCGAGCCCGCAAGAGCTGACCTCGACCCCGATGCGATACGGATTTCACGCCACCCTGAAGGCGCCCTTCCGCCTGGCCGCAGGGCATGACCTAGACGATCTCATGCGGCAGATCGAACTGGTCTGTGACCATCTGGCGCCCTTCACGCTTGATCTTGAACTGCGCGCCGACTGGAGCTTCGTCGCACTGCGCCCACGCAACAGGCCCGCCGAACTGATGGCGCTAGAACAGGCCCTGGTCACGCGGTTGGATCATCTGCGTGCGCCGCTGAGCCCGCAGGAACGCGATCGCCGCAATCCCGACAAGCTGCCCGAGCGGGCGCGCATGCATCTTGAGCACTGGGGCTATCCTTTCGTGCTGGATCTGTTCAATTACCATCTCACCCTTTCGAACAGCCTGTCGCCCGAGACAGAAGAACAGCTGCGCGAAGCGCTGGCGCCGGTGATCGCCCCCCTTATCGCCGAGCCGATGCCGGTCCGCTCGGTTGCGCTGCTGGGCGAGGATAAGAGCCGGCATATGCGCGTCATTCGCGAATTTCCTCTGCTCGGGCGAGAAACCGCCCAGTAAATACGGGCCGATGTCACGCATTCTTCATCACGTGACGGCATGATCCGGGGAACAACTGGCCCGAGAGTTGCGATGCCCTACCTGCCCCCGATGCGTCTTGTTGGCGCGACCATTCTTCGCGAAGGTGAATTGCGTCAGCGGTCCGTTTCCCTGGCGGCGGGACGCATCACCAAGGGCCCCTTGCCGGCCATCGACCTCGAAGGATATCTCGTCCTGCCCGGCATCATCGACCTGCTGCATGTCCCGGCCAGGGGCAGCGACATGGTCACCCGGCTCAAACGCAGCAGGGTTGCGGCCTCGTCCGCCGGGATCTCCACGGCCTGGCTGGCCCCACGCTGGTCCTGGGAAAACGGCTTTGACGCGCCCGCTTCGGCAAGGGAACTCTTGTCGCTTCTGCCGCGTCACGGCCTTCCCGATCTGCGCCCTGCGATCCGGATCGAAAGCTACCGGACCGACACGACCGAGGATCTGATCGAGCTCTTCGCGGCCCAGGGGCCCGAGCTTGCCTGGTTCGAAAGCGATTTCGCGCGGCTGAACGACCTGCGGCTGAACGATCCCGCCCAACTCGCCTTCGAGGCCGGACGCCTTGGAACGCGTCCCCAGCTTCTGGCGCAGGCGCTTGACGAAGCTTCGGGACGCCGCCGCGAGGTGCCCCGACATCTTTGCCGACTGGCCGAAGCGCTTGACGAAATCCGCGCGCGCTATGGAAGCGTCGGCGATACCGGCGGGGCAATGCGCGAGACCCATTCGATGATCGGCGCGGGCCTCGCCGCCTGCCCGGCTGCACATTCCGCCGCCGCTGCAGCACGTGCGATGGGCGATCCCGTCCTGCTCTCGGCCGCAGACGAGGATCGGCTGCGCGACATGCTGCGCAGCCATCTGGGCGACGCGATCGTCTCGGACGGTGCACCCGCTGCCATGGTACCGCTGGCGCTTTCCCTGGCCGGACCCGAGCTTGCCGAACTGCCCCGCATCTGGGCAATGCTGTCATCGCGCCCGGCCGAGATCATGGGCCTTGCCGATCGCGGGCGGCTGGATCTGGGATGCAGGGCAGATCTGGCCATCATTTCACGTCGTACAGGCCGGGTCGAGGCGACCATCTGCGCGGGGCGCTTGATCCATCTGGCCGGAGAGGCGCGTCGCCGCTTCGCGATGATGGCCACGAACGGGACGCCCGACGATCCCCGCATCGCGGCCGAATAAGCATCAGGCCCGGACGAGAACCGCCAGGTCCGCGACATTCGTGCCGGTCGCCCCGGTCACGACCAGCGCGCCGCCTGCATCCAGCGCGGGCGTGGAATCGTTGCGCGACAGCGCTTCGGCAGGGTCTATCCCGGCGGCGCGTATCGCCGAAATGCTTTGCGGGCCGACCAGCCCGCCTGCTGCCTCACCCGGCCCGTCGCGCCCGTCACTGCCGACCGAGGCGAAGGCCCAGTCGAAATCCACCGGTTCCTGTTCGGCCAGCATGGCCAGTCGCAGGGCGAGTTCCTGGTTGCGGCCGCCCATACCGTCGCCAACCAGGCGGACGGTCGTTTCCCCGCCGAAAACCAAAGCCTGATGCGCACGAAGGCCCTTGGCCAAGGCCCAGATCGCGCGGGCGCAGTCCTGCACCTCCCCCTCAAGCGCGATGGGCGCGATCTCTCCCCCCGCCTCGACCATCGCGGAGACCGAAATCGCGTTCGACCCCACCAGAATGTTCCGCGCATCGGGCAAGGATCGGGCGTCGTCGGGCCGCTGCAGGGCGATGCGCGCCGGCTCGGGCATTCTGTCCCAGATCGCGAGTTCCCGGGCCAGGGCAACGGCCTCGGCCCGTGACCCGACCGGGGCGACAGTCGGGCCAGAAGCAATCACCCGCAGGTCGTCGCCAGGAACATCCGAAAGGATCAGCGCGGTGACGGGCGCGCGCGACAGGCGCAACCAGCCGCCGCCCTTCAGGCGGGACAGGCCCTGCCGGATCAGGTTCACCTGCGAAATATCCGCCCCAGAAGCCAGCAGGAGCCTGTTGACCTCTTGCTTGTCAGCAAGCGTCATGCCCTCGACCGGGGCCGGCAGCATGGCCGAGCCGCCACCCGAGATCAGCGCAAGGACACGATCGTTGGGGCCCGTCGACTGCAGGATGCGCTGCACCTCGTCTGCGGCAGCCGCGCCGTCGGCATCGGGTTGCGGATGTCCCGCGCGCATGACCCGCGCACCCGCAAGCGGATCGTCATTGCCGACATTCGTGACCACCAGGACCTCGGCCCCGGGCAGTGCTTCAAATGCGGTGGCGGCCATGGCGCGGGCAGCCTTGCCCAATGCAATGATCTTCCATTTCCCCCCCGGTCCCGGTGGGTCGGCCAGCACATCCGCCATGCCCCGACTGACAGCCGCGGCCGGATCGGCGGCCGCGATCCCTGCGCGGATCAGGGCCATCGCGCGATCGTCCGGCCGCATCAGTTCACCTGGTCGGGCAGCGGCCGTCCCTCGTGGAATGCAACGAGATTGTTCAACGCACGCATCGCCATGGCCGTGCGCACCTCTTCGGCAGCCGTCCCCAGATGGGGCAGCAGCGTCACGTTCTCCAGCCCGCAGAGCTCCGGCGAGACATGGGGTTCACGCTCGTAGACATCGAGCCCTGCCCCCGCGATCCCGCCCTGCTGAAGGGCATCGACCAGCGCAGCCTCATCCACGACATCGCCGCGCGCAATATTGATCAGGAAGGAATTCTTGCCCAGTTGGCCCAGCTCCCGTGCCCCGATCAGGTGACGCGTCGCCGCCCCACCCGGCACGGCGATCACCGCGAAATCGGATTGGGTCAGCAATTCGTCCAGGCTTTCGGTCTGCCGCGCAGGGATATCCAGCGCCGATACGACCGAACGATTGTGGAACAGCACCCGCATGCCGAAGCCCAGATGGCAGCGCCGGGCAATGGCCTTGCCGATCCGCCCCATGCCGATGATGCCGACAGTTGCGCCGGTGACATGCCGCCCCAGAAGCTGCGTCGGTTGCCAGCCGGTCCAATCCCCGCGCCGAAGCATCCGCTCTCCCTCGCCGGCGCGGCGTGCGGTCATCAGCATCAACGTCAGCGCGATGTCAGCGGTGGCCTCGGTCACCGCCTCGGGTGTATTCGACACTGCGACACCGGCATTCGCGGCTGCAGCCACGTCGATATGGTTGAAGCCCGCGCCGAAATTCGCGATCAGCTTGCAGCGCAGGTCGCCCTGGAATGCATCCGCGGCGAACTGATCCCCAAGCGTTGGCATCACCGCGTCGAATTCGCGCATCGCCGCACCCGCCTCGTCCGGGCTGAGCCCCTGCTTGCGGTCAAGGATCACGGTCTCGAACCGGTCCGACAGGGCACGTTCGGCCGCATCGGTCATGCGGCGGGTCACCAAAAGCTTCATCAATACATCCTCCCCCCGTCCGGCACGGGCTTGTCCGGCGCGATCAGCACCACCTCGCCCGCCTCGTCAGGCAGGCCCAGCACCAGCACCTCGGACCTGAAGGGCCCGATCTGGCGCGGAGGAAAGTTGACCACGGCCAGCACCTGTTTGCCAACCAGCGTCTCGGGAGAATAATGCCGGGTGATCTGGGCCGAGGATTTTCGCTCTCCGATCTCGGCACCGAAATCCAGCCACAGCTTGATCGCGGGCTTGCGCGCCTCGGGGAAGGGCTCGGCCCGGACGATACGTCCCGCGCGAATATCGACCGATGCGAAATCGTCCCAGCTGATCTGTGGGCTGGCAACCTGCGCGCCGCTCACTTGCCCAGTTCCCGACCACGCTCTGCGGCGGCGGCGATCGTGCGGCGCATCAACGGCGGCAGTCCCGTCTCGGCATCCATCAGCCTGCTCAGGCCCGCGGCGGTCGTCCCGCCCGGAGAGGTGACATTTTCGCGCAGCTTCGCCGGGTCCTCATCGGCGTGAACGGCAAGGGCGCCGGCCCCTGCGACGGTCGCGCGGGCCAGCGCCAGCGCCAGTTCGGGCGAAAGCCCCTCGGCCTCGCCGGCTGCCGCCATTGCCTCGATCATGTGGAAAACATAGGCCGGGCCCGAACCGGAAAGCGCTGTCACCGCATCCATCTGCTCCTCTGCTTCCAGCCGGACGACACGACCGACCGCGGAAAGAAGCGACTCGGCCAGATCCATCTCGGCTTCGCCCGCCTTGGCATTGCCGATGATCGCAGTGATGCCCTGGCCGATCGCTGCCGGAGTGTTCGGCATCGAGCGCACGATGGGCGAGGTCGGGAAGGCCGCCTCATAGGCGGCGATGGTGACGCCCGCCGCCACGGACAGCACAAGAGTACCGGCCCCGAACCCAGAAAGCTGCGGCAGAACGCCCGACATCATCTGGGGCTTCACGGCAATGACCAGCACGGCGGGCGATTGCGGCAGCTTGCCATTGACCGAGATCCCGATCTGCGACAGCTCGGGTCGTGCATTCGGGTCGACCACATGGACGGCATGAGGTTCGAGCCCGTTCCTCAGCCAGCCGTCTAGAAGTGCCCCGCCCATGCGACCGCAACCGATCAAAACCAGACCGCGGGCGTTCAACGCCGAGATATCCATTGCATTCCCCCTGCTTGGCCGCCCGAACCGGTTTCAGGGGCGGCTCTCAGGCCCGTCCGTAGGCCTCGGACATGGCGATGTCCAGAGCCGCCTCGGGAGAAGCGTCGCCCCAGCAGGCAAGCTGGAAGCAGGGATAGAAGCGTTCGCAATATTCGATCGCGTTGCGGATCATCTGGTCGATCTGTTCGGGGCTGGCGATCGCGTCGCCCGACAGCACCAGACCGTAGCGCCAGACCATCAGTTTTTGCGATGCCCAGAAGGTGAAGCCGCCATCCCAGACCTCGTCATTGGCCAGGTTCAGCACCTCGTACAGCGCTGGAAGACGATCGGCAGGCGGGTCCATGTCGAACGTGCAGATCAGCCGCAGGACCTCTTCCCGCGGGGACCATGCCAATGTGATCGAGTAGTTGCGCCATTGCCCCTCGACCGCCATCGCGATCTGATCTTCGGCAAGCCGGTCGAAATCCCATGCGTGATGGGCCGCGACCGTCTCGACAATATCGATGGGATGGATCTCGTCGCTGTGGATGAAGTCACTAAGCTGCGCCATGTTCCCCCTGCCTTTCCAGAGTAAGGCCAACCCACCCAATTTTTGGTGGGCTTCGACTACACCCGGCGTTATCCCCCGAGCGCGCCTACCATATATCGTGTTCTTCTTCCAACTGGGTGTAAAGAGAAAATGATACCTATGCCTCCGGTTTTGCTGCATGTGCATCATCAGGAAGGCGATCCAGAAAGGTCAGGGCGGAACAAAACATGACGATTCTTGGCAAACGCGATCACGGCGGCGACATCGACAGGGCGGCACGGGAATTCGGCGGTGCAGCATGGATCGACCTGTCCACGGGAATCAATCGGCGTCCCTATCCTGTGCCCGGCTTCTCGTCCCATTCCCTGACAGCACTGCCCATGCGGACGGATGAAGCGGGGCTGATCAAGGCAGCATCGCGGTTTTTCGGCGCGCCAACGGACCAGATCCTGCCCGTGGCCGGGGCATCCGCAGCGATCCAGCTTTTGCCCCATGTGCTTCGGGGCAAGACCGCGACGTGCCTCGGGCCGACCTATAACGAACATGCGGCCAGCCTGCGCGCGGCAGGCTGGCAGGTCGAGGAGCGGCAGGATGCTGGCTTGCTGGCGGGCGATCTGGCCGTGGTGGTCAATCCCAACAACCCGGATGGCAGAAACCTTTCCCCACAGCAGATCACCGAGATTGCGGCCCGCGTCGGGCACCTCGTCGTCGATGAAAGTTTCGCGGATGCCCGGCCCGATCTTTCCGTCGCTGCCCGCAGACCGGAAAATGTCACGGTGCTGCGCTCATTCGGGAAGTTCTGGGGACTTGCCGGTCTTCGGCTGGGCTTCGTGATCGGCGCGCCCGAATTGCTTGCCCGGCTGGCCGAACGCGCGGGTCCCTGGTCGGTCTCGGGCCCGGCGATCGAGATCGGAACCCTCGCACTTGCCGATCAGAACTGGCGCGAGGCGACGGTGACCTGGCTGGCCGAAGCCAGTCTTCATCTCGACCGGATCGTGGCGGCGGCTGGCTGGCAATTTGTCGGCGGGACGCATCTCTTCAGGCTTTATGAAACCCCGGATGCGGAAGCGGCGCGGGACAGACTTGCCCGCGCCGCGATCTGGAGCCGGATCTTTCCCTGGCACCCGCGCTGGATACGTCTTGGCATCCCCGCGGATCGTCAGGAATTCGACCGCATCGAGGCGGCGCTTACAGCACCCGGTTGACGTGGCCCATCTTGCGGCCGGGGCGCGCGTCGCCCTTGCCGTAAAGATGGATCTGCGTGCGCGGACGCTTCAGAAGTTCGGGGATGCGGTCCACATCTTCACCGATCAGGTTCTCCATCTCGACATCGGCATAGCGCTGGCCGTCGCCCAGGGGCAACCCAGCGACTGCGCGGATATGCTGTTCGAACTGGTCGACCACGCAACCCGCCTGCGTCCAGTGGCCAGAATTGTGCACGCGCGGCGCAATCTCGTTGACGACCAGCCCTTCGCGGGTGACGAAAAGCTCGACCCCCATCACCCCGACGTAATCCAGCGCGTTCACGATCTTGGCCGCGATCAGGACCGCATCGGTCAGCATGGCCTGCGGCAGACCGCATGGCACGGTGGTCGTGCGCAGGATGCCTTCGCGGTGGACATTCAGGCCCGGATCAAAGGCCGCGACCTGACCATCCGTTCCGCGGGCCACGATGACGCTGATTTCGGCCGAGAACTCGACGAACCCTTCCAGCACCGAAGGCGCGCCGGTCCAGTCGCGGCTCTCCGCATCCTTGAAGCGGATCTGGCCCTTGCCGTCATAGCCCATGCGCCGGGTCTTGAGGATCGCGGGAGCGCCCAGTTCGGCCAAGGCGGCGGGCAGGTCGGCTTCGGTTTCCACGTTGCGATAGGGCGCGGTGGTCAGCCCGATCTTGGACAGGAAGTCCTTTTCCGTCAGACGGTCCTGCGAGACAGCCAGCGCACGGCGGTTCGGGCGGATCGGCCGGATCGATTCCAAGAGGTCCAGCGCGGCCGTGGGCACGTTCTCGAATTCATAGGTGATCACATCGACCGATTCGGCAAAGGCGCGCAGCGCAGCCTCGTCCTCGTAGGGTGCGTTCGTCACGGCATGGGCCACGTCGGCGGCAGGCGAGGCGCCCGGTTCGTAGACATGGCAGCGATAGCCCAGACGGCTGGCTGCCACCGAAAGCATGCGCCCAAGCTGGCCGCCGCCCAGGATGCCGATCGTGGAACCCGGTTTCAGTTCAGTCATCCTTCGGCTCCTCGGGGATCGAGGCCGACAGTGCCTCGCGCCACGCATCCAGACGCGCGGCAAGTTCAGGGTCGTTGATCGCAAGGATGCCCGCGGCCATCAGCCCGGCATTCGCAGCACCGGCCGCGCCGATCGCCATGGTCGCGACGGGATAGCCCTTGGGCATCTGCAGGATCGAGTAAAGCGAATCCACGCCCGAAAGTGCCTTGGTCTGGACCGGCACACCGATGACCGGAACCCGGGTCTTCGACGCCATCATGCCCGGCAGGTGCGCGGCACCGCCCGCCCCCGCGATGATGACCTTGAGCCCGCGCGAGACGGCGGTCTTGCCATATTCCCACAGGCGGTCGGGCGTGCGATGCGCACTGACGATCCTTGCCTCATAGCCTATGCCAAGCTCATCCAGAATGACCGCAGCCTCGCGCATGGTCGGCCAGTCCGACTGGCTTCCCATGATGATTCCGACGGGTTTTTCCATGGCACCGTCCCCTTTTCGCGCATGTTTCCCCCGCCCTAGCGCGGCGGGGGCAGCGATGCAATCAGGCGATGATGTCCGGGGTCAGCTCATCTTCCAGCCGTGCGATGCGATCCTTGAGCGCAAGCTTCTGCTTCTTGAGCCGTTGCAGCGTCAGCGAATGGGTCAGGCTCTGGTCCGAAAGGGCGGCGATCGCTTCGTCAAGGTCACGATGCTCGCGCCTGAGCACGGCCAGCCGCGTGCGGGCGATTTCATCGTGGGACATCTCGTGATGGGCATTCATCTCGGGCCTCGGGCTGGATCGTTTCCCTTATAACGCACAGCAATCGCGGTGTTAATGGGCAAGAAGCCGCAGCACTTGCGGACTGCCCGCCGCGCCCACATATTGGAAATGCCGGATCGCCATCCTGGGGTCCGGCCGACAGTCGCTTTGATGCAAAGGGCTTGGGAAATGACCAAGATCAGTCTGGCCGCTCATCCGTTCCTGCTGGGGTTCGACCAGCTTGAGCGTCTGGCCGAACGGGCCGCCAAGGGCGCCGAGGGCTATCCGCCCTACAATATCGAACATCAGGGGCCGAACGGGTTCCGGATCACGCTTGCCGTTGCCGGGTTCTCGGATGACGATCTCGCCATCACGCTCGAGGATCGCCAACTGGTGATTCGGGGCCGCCAGGTCGAGTTGGACGAAAGTCGCGTCTTCCTGCATCGCGGCATCGCCTCGCGCGCTTTCCAGCGCAGTTTCGTGCTGGCCGATGGCGTCGAGGTCGTATCCGCAGGACTTGAAAACGGGCTTTTGAACATCGACCTGCGCCGATCCGTTCCGGACAGCATTGTGCAGACCATTCCGATCAGCCGCAAATGAAAGGGGATCGCAAATGAACGAGAAATTTGATTTCGGCCCGCAAACGGCGGGCAATATCGTCTATATCCGGCGCGTCGAGATGGACACGCTTCCCGACGAGGTGCGCGAACAGGTTCCCGATGCCGAGGCGCTTTACGCCGTCCACGGTATCGATGGCGAACGCCTTGCGCTGGTCAAGGACCGTCAGATGGCCTTCATGCTGGCACGCCAGAACGAGTTGACGCCGGTCAGCGTGCACTGAACAGACGCGCCGCCGCCTCTGGGGCCTGGCGGCGCGCGGGAACGCGGCGCTTACTGGGCCGCCTCGGCCTCGGCTACGGCCTTTTGATAGGCCACGGTGCCGGTAATATCCTTCACCCCGCCAACGCAGGTCGCGGTGAATTCCGTCAGCCCGTCGGCGCCCACCATTTCGCTATAGGTATCGACGCTTCCGCCGACGCACCCCCTGTCGAGCACGCTCCTGACGACCGACTGGCTGAAGCTGTTCGCGTCGTATTTCCCGATCAGGCTGCCATCCTCGGCAAGCGTCACCACGAAATGGTTGCTGTCCGCGGTCGGCGGAGGGGTTTCTTCGGTCGTGGCGCAGGCGGTAAGCAGCGCGCAGGACGCCAACGCGGCCCCAAGTGCGAAAAGGCCGCGGGTCGAAACAGTCTTAGTCTCAGGCAGGATCGTCATGCTGATCTCCAGAAGCTAACGGTTTGGCAAGATTACGATTGCAGAGGCTTCTGCCCGCGTCAACGAGGCTGGCAAGCCGCTCAGCCCGGAAATCCGTAATACTCCAGCATGGCACGGACGGCCCGGTCATTCCCGTCGCCCGCGAGATTGGTGCCGCGCAGGTTCTGTTCCTGGGTTCCCGGCCATTCCGTGATGCGAAAGCGCCCGCCGATCTTGGCAGGTTTCGACCCGGCAAGCCGGTGCATCCAGTAAAGCCAGACATCATCGGCCGATGGCGCCAGCCGCTGGAACAGTTGGGCATTCGTCACGTCGGGATGGAACGCCCCCGGCGCATAAAGCACGCCTCCCACCCCGGTCGGAAAGATCAGCCCGGACCGCTCGGGCGCGGCGATGTTGCGCTGCCAGTCATCGTAGCTGGCGGGCTGCCCGTCGCGCATCGTAACCCGGTGCGCCCTGTGGCACACCACGCCCGCATCCGCCCGCTCGACCATCTGGCGCAGCCAGTCGGGGCCGTAATACACATCATCATCCGCCGTGACGACATGGGCATCCGGCCATTCCAGAAGGGTCGGGACGATTTTCTTGTAGGATCGCCAGGCCGGGCAGATCCGGATCTCGACATCAAGCGCGATGATCTCGGCAGGCAGCAGCGCCTCATCCCCTGCGTCGAGCCAAAGGATCACCCGATCAGCACGCACCGATTGCGACAGAAGCGAGCGCAGGACCAGATGCAGATGGGCAAAACGCGCCGGATAGCTGGTCAGGCTTATGATCAGCGGCGCGGGCAGACCGTGCGGCGAAGCCGGTTCATTCCCCCGCGCAAGGATTTCGGCCTCGGCGCGGGCGATGCGGCGGGATTGCTTCCAGCGCCGGAAGGCATCGGCGATCATCCCTGCCAGGCCTTGCGCAGCCAGTCGATATTGCCGATGCGGCGGTACCATGTGGCGCCGCGCCCGGCAAAGACGTCCTCCATCTTGGGGGCGCCGGCGAACAGGACGATCTTGGCGCCCGCAGGCAACACCGGGTCGCCGAAAAAGCTCAGGACGTGTCGCGGGACGCAATCGTTCTTGAAGCTGACGCACCAGCCCTTGGGCCAGTAATGCAGATTGCCATGCGCGGCCAGCTGCGCGCTCTGGAACTGCTGGCTGATCTCGTAATTCGAGGTCGCGGCCTCGGGATCGGCAAGATAGGCGTCAAGAATATAGGAATGCGCCCCGACCTCGTAGCGAAAGACCGAGGAATTGCCGACCGAATGCAGGAAACGATCGCGCTCGGCATTGATCTTGCGCAGCGGCTTCGGGCGGAAAAGGTCGTCATCGCGAATGATGAAGAAATCGCCCGGCAAATCGAAGAAGGGCGCAAGATCGTCGACCACCACCAGATCGAGGTCGAGAAACAGCGCCGTCATCCCGGCAAAACCGCCCAGATCGGGACGGAACAGCGCAAGCTTGCGCCAACGCGTGTCGCCATGCCCCTTGGGCAGGCCCAGTTCGGGCAGCGGCAGGGCTTCGACGCCGGGATCGATGCCTGCCGCATCGTCGGTGAAGCAGATGAAGCGATGCGGACGATCGAGATGGCGCCTGACCTGCCTGTAAAGGCGGTTCACGTCCTCTGCCCCGTAGATCGTGCCCCATTTCATGGTCAGGATGAGAATGGGCTCGGTCATCTGCGCTCCTTGGCTGGACATGCCCCGGCGATATTCCAAGGGGCCGCGCCGGTCAACGTCAGCCCGGCCCCTTGGGTTCTGCACTTGGGCTCATTCCGCGCCGATCAGGCCCATGGATTCCAGTTTCAGCAGCACCTGATGGGCCGCATAATCCACGTCGAACCCTTCTGTCTGGATGCGCAATTCGGGGTTCAGGGGCTCTTCGTAAGGGTCAGATATGCCGGTGAACTCCTTGATCTTCCCCTCGCGTGCAAGCTTGTAGAGCCCCTTGCGATCGCGCCGTTCGCATTCCTCGACCGAGGTTGCGACATGCACCTCGATGAAGGCGCCGTAATCCTCGATCATCTCGCGCACGGCGCGGCGCGTTGCCGCATAGGGCGCAATTGGCGCGCAGATGGCGATACCCGCATTCTTGGTGATCTCGCTCGCGACATAGCCGATCCGGCGGATGTTGACGTCACGGTGTTCCTTCGAAAAGCCGAGTTCGGACGAAAGATGCTTGCGCACCACGTCCCCATCCAGAAGCGTCACCGGACGGCCGCCCATTTCCATCAGCTTGACCATCAGCGCATTCGCGATCGTGGACTTGCCTGAGCCCGAGAGCCCGGTGAAGAACACGGTGAAGCCCTGCTTGCTGCGCGGCGGAGAGGTCCGGCGCAACTGGGTGACGACCTCGGGGAAGCTGAACCATTCCGGGATCTCGAGCCCCTCGCGCAGGCGACGGCGCAGCTCGGTCCCCGAGATGTTCAACACGGTGACATCGCCGTTGATCTCGTCGGCCGGTTCGTATTGCGCGCGTTCCTGCACATAGACCATGTGCTTGAAATCGACCATCTCGATGCCGATTTCGTCCTGGTGCCTGCGAAACAGTTCCTGCGCGTCATAGGGGCCGTAGAAATCCTCGCCCTTGCTGTTCTTGCCCGGCCCCGCATGGTCGCGACCCACGATCATGTGGGTCAGGCCGTGATTGCGGCGGATGATCCCGTGCCAGACCGCCTCGCGCGGGCCCGCCATGCGCATTGCAAGGTTCAGCAGGCTCAGATGCGTGGTCGCATGGGGATATTTGTCCAGCACCGCCTCATAGCAGCGGACCCGGGTGAAATGATCGACATCGCCCGGCTTGGTCATGCCGACGACCGGGTGGATAAGCAGGTTGGCCTGCGCCTCGCGCGCTGCGCGGAAGGTCAGTTCCTGATGGGCACGATGCAGCGGGTTGCGGGTCTGGAAGGCCACGATGCGGCGCCAGCCCATCTTGCGGAAATGCGCCCGCAATTCGTTCGGCGAATCCCTGCGCGCGCGGAAATCGTAATGCGTCGGTTGCTGCAATCCGGTGACGGGACCGCCCAGATAGACCGCGCCCGCGGAATGGTGCAGATAGTTCACCGCGGGATGCGCCAGATCATCGGCCCCATAGACGGCCTCGGCCTCGCGCGATTTGTCCGGCGTCCATTTGTCGGTCACGGACAGGATGGCCAGGATGACGCCTTCCTGGTCGCGCAGGGCGATATCCTGCCCCGGCTCGACGGTCTCGGCAAAGGCCTCGCTGACATCCAGCGTGACAGGCATGGGCCAGAGCCCGCCCCAGCTAAGCCGCATGTCTTCCAGAACGCAGTTGTAATCCGCCTCGGTCAGAAAGCCCTTGAGCGGGTGGAAGCCGCCATTCATCAGCAGTTCCAGATCACAGATCTGGCGCGGCGTCAGATCCCAGGAAAGCATCTGCGCGGCCTCGGCCTTGAGCTTCTGCGCGGATTCGGCACTGACGTAAAGTTCTGGAACAGGGGCAAGATTCGGCTGGGTCATCAAGGCTCTCGACAGTTGCAAGGGTGACGGAGTGCAGGCCAACCGGGTCAGGCTAGACATGCAATCCGGCGCCTTTCAACTGCCGTGTCTCGACAAGACGGTCGAAATCGCGAATCTGGCAAGGAATTGCGTGTGCTTGCGCCCAGACGGCCGCGGGATGGCTGCCCGCCCGGCAGGGCGCAAAGACGGAGGCGCGGACGGGCGCGCCCCCAAGAGCCTTCATCAGGCCGGGATCTCGGCGCTGTCGGGGTTCGGCGCGCCCGCCATGTGATGCTCGGCCAGCCAGCGCTCGGCATCCAGCGCCGCCATGCAGCCCATGCCCGCCGAGGTGACGGCCTGACGATAGACGTGATCGGTCAGGTCGCCCGCCGCAAAGACGCCGGGGATCGAGGTGCGGGTGGTGCCCGGCTCGACCTTCACATAGCCGCCATTGTGCAATTCAAGCTGGTCCTTGACCAATTCCGAAGCCGGGGCATGGCCGATCGCGACGAAGACGCCATCGGCACCGATCACCTGCTCGGCCCCGCTCTTGACGTGGCGCACGCGCACGCCAGTCACGCCCAGCGGCTGCTCGCTGCCCTGCACCTCGGCCAGTTCGTGATCCCAGAGGATCTCGACCTTGGGATGCTTGAACAGGCGTTCCTGCAGGATCTTCTCGGCCCGCAGGCTGTCGCGGCGATGCACCAAGGTCACCTTGCTCGCGAAATTGGTCAGGAACAGGGCTTCCTCGACGGCGGTGTTGCCGCCACCCAGCACCACGACCTCGCGGTTGCGATAGAAGAAGCCGTCGCAGGTCGCGCAGGCCGAAACGCCGAAGCCCTTGAACTTCTCTTCCGATTCCAGGCCCAGCCAGCGCGCCTGGGCACCGGTGGCCAGGATCACGGCATCCGCGGTGATCTTCGCTCCCGAATCCAGCTCGGCGACAAAGGGACGCACCGACAGGTCAAGCTTCGTGACCGTGTCGATGAAGATGCGCGCGCCCATGGCCTTCGCATGCGCCTCCATCTTGACCATCAGGTCGGGGCCCTGGATCTCGGTCTCGCCCGGCCAGTTCTCGACCTCGGTGGTGATGGTCAGCTGCCCGCCCGGCTGCATGCCCTGGATCAGCACGGGCTCGAGCATCGCGCGCGAGGCATAGACCGCGGCCGTGTAACCGGCCGGCCCAGAGCCCACGATAAGGACGCGCGTATGCGACGGAAGGGAAGGTGCGGTAAAATCGGCGGGGGCATGGGACATGGCAACTGGACCTTTTGATTTTCCCGCCCTAGGTAGTCACCCCCGCCGCGCGATGCAATGCGCCCGCAAGCCCCTTGCCCCGGCGGAAACAATGTTGCGCAACAAAGCCCGGCAAGATAGCTTCCGGCAAGGTTTCGGGCGATGGAAAGGCCCAAGAGGAAAAGCATGAGCGTCGCCCGACTGGACGAGATCGACCGGAAGATCCTTGCAGAACTACAGGCCGACGGCCGCATGACCAATGTCGAACTGGCGCGTCGCGTGGGCATCTCGGCCCCGCCCTGCCTGCGCCGTGTCCGCACGCTCGAAGAATTGGGTTTCATCCGTGGCTACCACGCTGAAATCGACCCGCGCGAACTGGGTTTCGAAGTTCAGGTCTTTGCCATGGTGCGTCTGGTGAGCCAGTCCGAAAAGGACCTTGCCGCCTTCGAGACGCTGGCGCGCGAATGGCCGCTTGTGCGCGAATGCCACATGCTGAATGGCGAGATAGATTTCATCCTGAAATGCGTCTCGCCCGACCTGCCGAGCTTCCAGCGTTTCCTGACGGAAAGCCTGACGGCTGCGCCGAATGTCGCATCGGTCAAGACAAGCCTCGTCATCCGCTGTGCCAAGGACGAGCCGGGCGTGCCCTTCAGCGTGGTCGAAGCCCGCGCCGCCGCGCAGGGTTAGGCGCAAGGCCGCCATGGACCCTCGGGGCAGGAAGACAACGCCCCGCGGATCCAGGGGATCAATCCGCGGGGCCTGAACCAAGCAATCGTTACCTGGCAGCCAAGGGGAGGAGAGGCTGCCTTGGCGCGGGAATTTCTTAGAATTCCTCGTCCCAGCCGCCGGCATCCTCAAAGGCGCCGGTGTCTTCTTCTTCCGTTTCCTCGGGTGCGGGGGCTGGGGCCGCTTCGGCCTCGCCCGCGAACATGCCCATCACGGCATTGCCCAGCATGACGCCGCCCGCGACGCCCATTGCCGTCTGCGCCGCACCGGCCAGAAAACCGCCGCCCTGCCCCGGCTGCGCCATCGATGCGCCAGCTTGCGGACGCGCCGCCATGCGCGGGGCCGGAGCCGTTGCACCACCACCACCGAACATGCGCGAAAGGAAACCGCCCTGTCCCGCGCCCTGACGCGAGGATTGAAGCTGGTGCTCCAACTCCTCGATCCGCGATTGCGCGGCGTTCAGCGCATGTTCCTGCACGATGATGGTCTGCGCCATGAAATACGGAGCGCCCGGCTGGCGTGCGATCTGGCCCGAGATGAACTGCTCGGCCTCGCCGTCGCGGGCGGCGCTTTGGCGTTCGACCTGCCCAAGCTTGTCGAACAGGCCCTCGATGGCCTGCCTGTCGTTATGATCCATGCCTCATTATCCTTCTGGCGGGTTATTCCTCCTGCTGGCCCGTCAGGCTCAGCAGAAGCTGGAAAATATTGATGAAATTCAGGTAGAGCGACAGCGCCCCCATGACGGCCAGCTTCTGGCGGGTCTCATCGTCGTGGTGCTCGGCATATTGCAGCTTGATCGACTGGGTGTCCCAGGCCGTCAGGCCGACGAAGACCAGGATGCCGATGATCGAGATCGCGAATTGCAGCGCCGACGATCCCAGGAAGATGTTGATGATGCTGGCAATGATCACGCCGATCAGGCCCATCATCAGGAAGCTGCCGAATTTGCTCAGGTCGCGCTTGGTCGTGTAGCCGTAAAGGCTCATGCCCGCGAACATGGCTGCAGCGCCGAAGAAGGCCCGGGCGATCGAGGTGCCGGTGAAAACCAGAAAGACCGAGGCCAGCGACAGGCCCATGATGCCGCAAAATACCCAGAACAGGGTCTGCGCGGTCGCGCCCGAGATGGCTTCGATGCGGAAAGACAGGAACATCACGAAGCCCAGCGGGGCGAGCATCACCAGCCATTTCAGCGGCGAGCTGAAGATCGGAACGTAGATTGCAGGGACCGACGCGACAAGCACAGCGACCAGCCCGGTCAGCACAAGGCCAAGCCCCATGTAGTTGTAGATGCGCAGCATATGCGCCCGAAGTCCGTCATCATAGGCCGCGCTGGGTGAAAAGCCGGCGCTGCGGCCTCTGGTGATTTGGTCCATGGTGATCTCCGCTGTTGTTGGATTCAGTAAAGGGTCGAGGACAGGTTTTCGGCGACCTTGAGCAGCGCCGCCCCATCCCCGCGGTCCGAGATCAGGACATGCGCCGTCTCGCCGATCTGGAACCAGGCGACATTGTCGCCCCGATGGGTTTCCAGATGCGGCAGGGTCACGGCAAAGCTGCCCGTCCTGACCGCGAAATGGGTAAGCCGCCCAAGCTCGCCCGCATCGAACACGATCTCGATCCCCGGCCCTTGCGGCGACGGAAATACCTGCGCATCGCGGATCTCCCATGCCCGGTCGAAGCGCGGCAGCAAGATGCCGGTCGCCGCCCGCAATTCGGCAGGGTCGAGTTCGTGGATCTGGGGCTGTGACCGCATGGGCAGGCGGATGATGCTGGCCTCGCGCGCGGAAAGCGCGGCGGCGATCACGGGATGCGGCGGCTGCGAGGCGACGACGCGGCCCACCGAAAGCGGGCCGAGCCCCTCATTGGCAAGCCATCCCGCAAGGACGAGCGCCGCGACCGGCACAAGCCGGATCACGCCCCGCAGACGCTGGTCGCGGCGAAGCGCCCGCGAAAGCCGGGTCGCGGCCGCGCGCTGCGTGCCCGGCGTGTCACGGCCGGGCGCGAAGGCCAGCCGCAATTCCCTGCGCAGATGCAGATCCTGCATCACCCTTGCCGCCGCCTCGGGCTGATGCGAAAGATATTCCTCGACACGCAATCGCTGCCAGTCGTCAAGCTGGTCATCGACATATGCATTCAGGTCCAGTTCGGAAATCGCGTCACTTGCCGGCTGCATCGCGCCCTCCCACCAGTTTCAGCGGCCTTGGCCTTGCCCCGCCTTCCTCGAACTCTCGAAGCCGTGCGCGGGCGCGCCCCACCCGCGACATCAGCGTGCCCACAGGCACACCGGCAAGCGCCGCGACCTCGGAATAGGTCAGCCCTTCGATCGCGACGAGCAAAAGCGCCTCACGCTGGTCATCGGGCAGGATCATGAAGGCCTGCCGCAACTGCGCGAGGCGCAGCGCGTGATCCTGCGGCGCCTCGATCACGTCGGGGGCATAGGCCGCGACCGCCTCTTCCCGCTTGCGTTCGGCCCGGCGGCTGCGGTTTCGATCCAGAAACACATTCCGCAGGATCGAGAACAGCCAGCCCCGCAGGTTTCCACCTGCGCGAAAGCTCCGCCGATTTTCATGACCGCGCAGAAGTGCCTCCTGCACGAGATCGTCGGCCTCCCCCTCGTCTCGCGACAGGGCAAGGGCATAGCGGCGCAGCGCCGGCAGTTGATCCAGGATCGGGTCAGGCTTCGTCGTCATCTTGAACTATATACGTAGCCGAGCCGCATTCTCTTCCCGGCAGTTGCGAAAAAACTTTCGGGGCAGGTGCTATGTCTGGAAAATCCCTTCCAATGCTGGCGCTTGACCGATGCCCGGCTGCGCGTAGGATTTCCTGATGCGGAAATTGCAGCCCCTTTCTTCGACGGATGCCGGCCAATCGGGGCCGACGCGGCCTCGCGAGCCTGCGACCTGTCGCGTCACCGGCTATCCTGTCGCGGTCGCGATCGGAACAGCGGCGCTGGTGGCCTGTCTTGCCATCTTGCCCGGACCGTTGATGCCGAGCCTCGCCACATACGCGCTTCTTGTCGCAGTGCTGCCGCGCCTGATCCGGCACTTCTATCCGCATCCCGCATTCGGCGCCTGCAACACCATCACTTTGGCGCGTGCGGCCATGACGCTTGCGCTGCTTGCTCCGCTTGCATCGGGCGAAGGCGGGGGAAGGCTGGTCGCGGGCATCGCCGCGCTGGCACTGCTGCTCGACGGTCTCGACGGCTGGCTTGCCCGTCGCAGCGGCCTGGTCTCGGCCTTCGGCGCGCGGTTCGACATGGAGGTCGATTCTGCCCTGGCCCTGATCATGTCGCTGCACCTGCTGAGCGCGGGACGGACCGGAGGTGAAATCCTGATCCTCGGTTTCGCGCGGCCCGTCTTCATGTTCGCATCCTGGGTCTTCCCCTGGATCGGGCGCCCCCTGCCCCAACGGTTCCGGCGCAAGGCGATCTGCGTGCTGCAACTCGCGACCTTGCTGGTCCTGCAACTTCCGGTGGCCGATGACCCGGCCTTCGACTGGCTGGCCCGCATCGCGGCGGGGTTCCTGCTGTGGTCCTTCGCGACAGATATTCTCTGGCTTCGCAGACATCGCCAATGAGCACGCGCCAACTGATTTCTCTGATCCTCGCCGCGCTCGCGCTCTATCTTGCGCTCGTCCTGTCGAACCATCCACAACACTGGCTGCCCGCCGAATTCCCCATGATCCTGCTAGCATTGCTGGCATTTGGTTCCTACCGGGGGGTGAAGGTGGCGCTGTTCCTGCTCCTTGTGATCAGCGACATCTGGAGCGCGGCCGACCTCATCAGCCTGCAGATGCTTGGCCGAAAATTCGACCCGGTCGCCGACCTTGCCCTGATCGGGCCGCTGACCAGCCTTCTGGCATCCAGCTTCGGCAGGCTTGCCGCAATCACCGCTGTTCTTGCAGCGATCCTGCTGCTTGCGCTCGGATGTCGCGTGATCTGGTGGAGCATTGGGGTATGGGCCGCGCTGAGGCCGGGGCTTTTGAGCAAGCCTCGCACCGCCGCGACCGTCGCAGCAGGTCTTTGCGGATTTGCGCTGCTGGGCAGCGCCGCCCCGTCGCATGGCATGATCGAGAGGGTCGGAGCGATCCGCCAAGGCATCGAAACCGCCCGGAGCTTTCGCGCGGAAATCCGTGATGATCCAATAAGCCCCGCGCTGCGGCTGGACCTTCTTGATGCCGATCTGATGGTCATCTTCGTCGAAAGCTATGGCCGAACCAGCTTCGACACCGCTTTCTTTGCCCAAAAGCATCTTGGGACATTGCGCCGCACCGAAACGGCCCTGGCGGCCTCGGGCCTGGCAGCGCGCTCGGGCTTTCTGACATCTCCGACCCATGGCGGGCAAAGCTGGCTTGCGCATGCGACCTTCGCCAACGGGCTCTGGATCGCGAACCAGGTGCAATATCGCGCGGCGCTTGCGAGCGGTCGCCGCACGGTTTTCCATATCGCCCAACAGGCCGGGTTCGAAACCGCGGCTATCGTTCCCGGCATTACGCGGCCCTGGCCGGAGGCGGCCCGGATGGGCTTCGACCGGGTGATGGCCGCGGCCGATCTGGGCTATGGCGGCGCGGCGTTCAACTGGGTCACCATGCCCGACCAGTTCACCCTTGCCGCATCCGAGCGGTTGCTGCCTCGGCAGGACGGGAAACGGCTTGCCACGCAGATCGTCCTGATCTCGTCCCACGCCCCTTGGGTTCCCGTGCCGCGCTTGCTGGACTGGGACCGGATCGGCGACGGGCGGGTCTTTGACGAACAGGCGAGATCGGGCGACAGCCCAGAAACCGTCTGGCGTGATCGCGACCGGGTTCGGATGCAATATCGCGAGGCAATCGACTACAGCCTGAACGCGGCATTGCAATATTGCCTGCGCCACGCCCATGAAAGACGGCTTGTCGTGCTGCTCGGAGATCATCAGGCCGCCAGTTCGATCGGGCTGGACGACCGGCGCGAGGTGCCGGTCCATGTGATCGGACCTGCGGACCTGGTCGGGCGCACCGCGGAATGGGGCCTTGCGCCGGGCCTTGTTCCGCCGACAACCACTCGGGCCTTGCCCATGGAGCGGATGCGCGATCTGATCCTGCGCAGCTATTCTTCTACGACCAAGGCGCCGCCCGCATGATCCCATTACACAAAGCCGCCCTTGCCGTTCCCGGCAGCATCACGACGCTGACCGGGGGGTTCATCTATGACCGCCACCTGCTCGAAGGGCTGCGAGACGCGGGCCGCGATGTCGAGTTGATCGAATTGTCTGGCGGTTTCCCAGACCCGACCCCCGAGGAATGCGAAGCCGCTTTCGAGCGACTGGCAAAGGTGCCCAAGGATCGGATCGTCATCCTGGACGGGCTCGCGCTGGGGTCCCTGCCGACGCAGGGCTTTGCCAGGATCGGCGCGGCGATCGTCGCGATGATCCATCATCCGCTGGCGCATGAAGGTGGCCTGGAGCCGACGACGAAGGACCGGCTGTTTCGGACCGAGCGCGACAACCTGCGCCTGGCCCGCCATGTTCTTGTGCCCAGCCCCCATACCCGCGCCATTCTCATCAAGGAATACGGCGTACCGCCCAAGGCGATCACCGTCGCGCGGCCCGGCACGAACCGCCCCGTAGATCTGCGGCGCGATCCCGCCAGCCCGCCGCTGATCCTGTCGGTCGGCAATCTCTTGCCCCGCAAGGGGCATGACATTCTGGTCACGGCACTGGCCCAGATCGCCGATCTCGATTGGCAGGCCGCGATCGTGGGAACACCCCTTGATCCGTCATGCGCCGCGGACCTGGGTCGCCGCATCGACGAAAGCGGCCTTTCCAGCCGCATCCAGATGCCGGGCCGGTTGATGGCAGAGGAATTGCAGGCGCATTACCGGCGGGCTTCGATTTTCGCGCTGGCCACCCGCTACGAGGGTTACGGCATCGTCTTTGACGAGGCCCTGCTCCACGGTCTGCCCATCGTGAGCACGCTGACGGGGGCCGTGCCGGATACGGTGCCGGGGGATGCGGGAATTCTGGTGCCCTGCGACGACGCGAAAGCCCTTGCCTCCGCCTTGCGGCAGCTTCTGACCGACCATGCGAGCTACGCGCGCATGTCCGAAGCGGCCGCCCTTGCCGGTGCGGCGCTGCCCGGTTGGGATGAAACCGCACGGATCGCGGGTACGGCACTGGACGGGATTGCGCTGCCTGCCTGATTTCGGGCTGCCCTTCGGCACCGGCCGGGCTTAACCTGCGCCCGAAGCAAGGGGAGAGCGCAGATGCAGGAGACGGAATTCAGCGGCAAGGTCGCGCTGGTAACGGGCACGACGGGCATCGGGCGAGCCGCGGCAATCCGGCTGGCCGCCGCAGGCGCCGATGTGTTGGCCTGCGGCATTGATGTCGGAGCCAATCAGGAGCTTGCCGCGATCGGAATTGCCCGTGGGCTCTCACTTGTGACACGCAGGTCGGATGTTTCGAAGGAAGAAGATGTGCGTGATGCCGTGAACGAGATCCTGGATCAGTTCGGCGGACTCGACATCATCGTGAACGCCGCCGCCGTGCATCCCTATGGCACGGTGCTGACCACCGAACCCGAGGATTGGGCGCAGTGCATGGCCGTCAATGTCGGGGGCATCTACCTGACCGGGCGTTTCGGCATTCCCGAGATGGAGAAGCGCGGCGGGGGCGCGATCGTCAACCTTTCCTCGGTCCAGGGGCATGGCTGCCAGGCGGGGGTCGCGGCCTATGTCGCGAGCAAGGGCGCGATCCATGCGCTGACCCGTGCCATGGCAATCGACCACGCTGCGGCTTCCATTCGCGTCAATTCCGTTTCGCCGGGATCGGTCCGCACCCCGATCCTCGAGCTTGCCGCCCGGAAACTGGGCAGCGATCAGGCCGAAGACGAGGTTTTCGCCCGCTTCGGGGCCGCCCACCCGCTGGGCCGGATCGGCGAACCGGACGAGGTCGCCGAGCTGATCGCATTTCTCTGCTCGGATCGCGCGGCCTTCATCACCGGCGCCGATTACCTGATCGATGGCGGTCTCAACGCGGGTCTGGCGGTCCGCTAGCGCACCGCCGATCCGGCAAGGCGGAAGTCACGCAGCTTGGGCAGGACGCTGGCGAGATCCACGGGCCGGCCTTCGCCAAAGCCGTGATAAAGCTCGCTGAAAACCGAGAACAGGCGATCATAGGCTTCCCGCGATTCCGCGCGGGGAACGAAGACCCGACTGGGTGGGCAAAGCACGGCCTGCGCCGCCTCGAAGGTCTCGAACGCGCCCGCAGCCATGGCCGCGAAGATGCAGGAGCCGGTTCCGACAGGCGAATGCGCCGGAACATGGACCTCGCGGTCAAGCACATCGGCATAGACCTGGTTCAGCACGTCGTTCCTTTGCGGAATGCCCCCCGCATTGACGATCCGCGCCGTTTGCATTCCGCCGCTTTCGATCCTTTCGGTGATGATGCGCACATGCATGGCCATGCCCTCGATCGCGGCATGCATCTCGTCGGCGGCAGTATGGTTCAGATCCCAGCCCAGCGTGACCGCGCCCAGATCCGAGCGCACCAGAACCGTCCGGTCGCCATTGTCCCAGTTGAGCCGCAAGAGCCCGCTGCCGCCCGGGGGCAGCATTTCCAAGCCCTGGCAAAGCGTCGCGACATCGCTGCCCGCCCGCTTCGCGATCGCCTCGAAGACGTCGCCCGTGGCGGATTGTCCGGCCTCGATCCCGGCCCAGCCCGGCAGCACGCTGCCCGGCACGACGCCGCAAAGTCCCGGAACAGGCGGGAATTCCGCCGGCCCCATGGCGATGATGCAGGTCGAGGTCCCGACGACGTTGACGATATCGCCCGGCCGCGCCCCCGCCCCGATCGCATCCCAATGCGCGTCGAAGGCGCCGACCGGAATCGGAATGCCCGCTTTCAGGCCCAGCTTATCGGCCCATTCGGGCGAAAGATGGCCGGCGATCGCATCCGAGGTGACGAAACGCCCTGAAAGCCGGTCATTGATCCCTTCGAACAGCGGATCTACCCGGCTCAGGAAGTCCTGCGGCGGCAAGCCCCCCCACCCCGCGCCATACATCCACTTGTGACCGGCCGCGCAGATGCTGCGGGGCAAGTCGGCAAGATCGGTGATGCCGCAAAGCGTCGCCGCGACCATGTCGCAATGTTCGAGCGCGGTGGCGAAACGCGCACGCAGGCCCGGATTGTGACGCAGGAAATGCAGGACCTTGGCATAGCCCCATTCATGCGAATAGGTGCCGCCGCACCAGTCGAGCGCCTCGAGCCCCTCGGCCCGGCCCAGCGCGGTGATCTCGGCGGCCTCGTGATGGGCGCGGTGATCGCACCACAAGTAGTAATCCGCCAGCGGCTGCAGGTCCTTGTCGACCATCACCACGCTGGACCCTGTGGTATCGCAGGCCAGGGCCGCGACCTGCTCGCCGTCGATCCCCGCCTTGGCGACAGCCTCGCGCATGGCCGCGGCAAGTCCGGTCATGTGATCGGCATGGGCCTGCGCGCCCAGCAGCGGGTCGGCCGCGCTGCGCTTCAGCGCATAGCCCGCCGTCGCGCCGGCAAGGGTCGCGCCGGTCTCGGTCTCCATCAGGGTCACGCGCACGCTGAGCGTGCCGAAATCGACGCCGGCGACGATCATGCTCAGTTCCCCTGACCGTAGGTCGCCTGCGCGCCATGCTTGCGCAGGTAATGACGATCCAGAAGCGCCTGCGAGATCGGCTGCGGCGCGGGGTTCAGCGCCATGACATGCCAGGCCATGCGCGCGACCTCTTCAAGGATCACGGCGTTATGCACGGCCTCGGCCGGCGTCCTGCCCCAGACAAAGGGCCCGTGCCCTGCAACCAGGACCGCAGGGATCGACAGCGGATCGACGTCCTTGAAGGTTTCGACGATGACATTGCCGGTATTCAGGACGTAATCATCGGCGATCTCGTCCGGTGTCAGGTCGCGTGTCACGGGGATCGTGCCGTAGAAGTAATCTGCATGAGTCGTACCCAGCGCCGGGACAGGACGACGTGCTTGCGCCATTATGGTGGCGAAGGTCGAATGGGTATGAATGACCGCCCCGATACCCTGGAAGGCGCGGTAAAGCACCGCATGGGTCGCCAGATCGGACGAGGGCCTCAACCGGTTGTCGAGCGCGCGCCCGTCGAGATCGCAAGGCACCATGTCGGCGGCGGTAAGGCTGTCATAGGGCACACCGCTGGGCTTGATCAGGATGCGGCCGGTTTCGCGGTCGATGCCGCTGGCATTTCCGAATGTCGAAAGCACCAGCCCGTGCCGTACGGTGTCGAGATTGGCCTGCAGGACGGCGTCGCGAAGGGTTTCGTCAGTCATTGGGAAGCGCCTTGAAAGAAATCGGATGGGGCCGCGCGGAACGATCCGCGCGGCCGCTTGCCCTTAGCGGGGCGACGTCCAGCCCTTGTAGCTGTCGATGTTCTCATTGGTGATCAGTTCGGGCTCAAGCAGGACGGTGTCCTGCTCGGGCGTCTCGCCCTGCAGAACCTTGTAGCCCATTTCGAGCGCCTGACCCGCCATGGTGTAGGGGTCCTGCGAGGCCGAGGCCTTGATCAGGCCATCGCCCGACTTCAGCTCGTTCTCGATGTCCGGGGCACCGTCCACGGCAGTGATGATGAACTCGTCGCGGCCAGCCTGCTTGGCAGCCAGCGCGAAGCCGATCCCGGTCGGGTCGTTGATCGCGAAGACGCCGTCGATCTTGTCGAAGCGGGTCAGCAGGTTCTGGCCGACATTCATGCCGCCGTCGCGCGAGCCCTGGGCGTTCTGATCGTCCGACAGGATCTTGATATCGGGATGCTTGGCGAACTCGTCCTTGCAGCCCTTGACCCGGTCGAGGATCGAGGACGAGGCCGGGCCGTTGACGATCACCACGTCGCCCTTGCCGCCAAGCGCCTCGGAGATATAGGCGCAGGCCTTTTCGCCGGCCTGGACGTTGTTCGTCATGACCGTGACATCCGCGCCGGGGGCCGAGACGTCAAAGGCCGCGACGACAACGCCCGCGTCCCGCGCGCGCTTGACCGCAGGCGCGATGGCGGCGGCATCCACCGCGTTCAGCATGATGATGTCGACGCCCGCCGCGATGAAGCTGTCGATCTGGCCGACCTGCTTGTTCAGGTCGTAATCGGCCGAAACCGAAGTCACCTTGACGTCGGGATTGATCTTCTTGGCCGCGTCCTCGATGCCCTTGATCGTGGCGACGAAGAAGGGGTTGCCCAAGAGCCCGACCGAGATGCCGATGCTGTTGAGATCCTTGGCTGCGGCAGGCACCGCAGAGACAGCCGCCAGCGCCAGTGCCGAGGCCAGGGTTTTCGCAAAACGCATGAGGTTTCCTCCCATTATGATGCGTTGTTGGAACAGGGTTCGCTCAGGTCCGCGCGCCGGTCTGGCGGTAGCGGTCGAGTGCCACGGCCGCGATGATGACGAGGCCCTTGACGATGTATTGCCAGATATCCGAGACGCCGATCAGGATCAGGCCGTTCGACAGCACGGCGATGATCAATGCGCCGATCAGCGTGCCCCAGATCGAGCCGACACCGCCGACAAAGCTGGTGCCCCCCAGGATGACAGCCGCGATCGCGTCGAGTTCATAGGCCTGACCAAGCTGCAGACCGTTAGCCGCATAAAGGCGCGCCGCCGCCATTGCCCCGCCAAGACCCGCGAACAGCCCCGAGACGCCATAGACGAACAGAAGGACCAGCGGCACCTTGATGCCGGTCAGCCGCGCCGCCTCGGGGTTGCCGCCGGTGGCATAGATCCAGGTGCCCAGCACGGTGCGCTTGAGAACGAACCACGAGATCAGCACGACCGCCACGGCAATGATCGCAAGCCACGGGATGCCGAAGAGGCTGCCATTGCCGATGACGTCGAAGGGCAGGTCCGGGTTGAAGACGGTCGTGTCATTGCCCAGAAGCCGGGCTATGCCTCGAACCGCTGTCAGTGATCCCAATGTCACGATGAAAGGTGGCAATTTCAATGCCGATATGAGGATGCCGTTGGCAAGCCCGCAAGCAAGCCCGATGCCCATTCCGGCCGGAACGCCCAGCCAGCCGATCCCCGGAATAAGCGAGACGATGACCGCGACCATCGCCGATGTCGCTAGGATCGAGCCGACCGACAGGTCGATCCCCCCGGTCAGGATGACAAAGGTCATCCCCGAGGCCAGCACGATGTTGATCGAGGCCTGCTGCATCACGTTCGAGATGTTGTTGACGCTCATGAAGCGCCCGCTCATGACCTCGAAGATGATCGCGAGGATGATCAGCACCGGCAGCATGCCCACGATGCTCATCATCGTGCGCAGGCGCTGTTTGGCGGCGACCGAGGCGGGGGCGGTTGTCTTGGTTTCTGTCATAGCGTTGCTCCTTCCGTCGCCGGAGCCGGTTCGGAGACCGAACCGGTCGAAAGTTCCATGATGGCCTCCTGGCTGATCGCCTGGCCGGGCCCCGAGGGGACCTGCCCCGCGATATGCCCTTCGCGCATGACCAGCACGCGATCGGCCACACCGATGATCTCGGCGAGTTCGCTCGAGATCATGACGACGCCGACGCCATTGCGCGCCAGCCCGTCGATCAGCTTGTAGATTTCGGATTTGGCGCCGACATCGACGCCGCGTGTGGGCTCGTCCAGGATCACGACCTTCGGACCCGTCTCGAGCAGGCGTGCGATCAGCACCTTCTGCTGGTTGCCGCCCGAAAGGCCGCCGACCGGCACGCGGGCGCTTGGTGTCTTGACCGCAAGCGCCTTGATCGCGTCATTGGCGCGCCGCGCGGCCGCCCGGAAATCGAGCCGGCCACCGGATTTCGCATCTTTCTCGATCACGCCGATATTGACGTTCTCCGATATCGTCATGTCGAGAAACAGGCCCAGCTTCTTGCGATCTTCGGTCAGGTAGGCAATCCCCGCGGCAAGCGCGGCGCGCGGGCTGGAACTGTCGACCTCGGCCCCCTGCACCGCAACCGTACCGCTGCTGCGGGCATCGGCCCCGTAGATCAGGCGCGCAAGCTCGGTCCTGCCCGATCCGACAAGACCGGCGATCCCCAGCACCTCGCCGCGATAAAGATCGAAGGAACAGCCCTTTACCAGCCCTCCATCCGACATGTCGCGCACCGATAGCAGCGGCGTTCCGCTGTGATCGGGCGAAGCGACGTGTTCCTTCTTGTAGAAGCTGTCGAGATCGCGCCCGACCATCATCGAGACAAGCTTTTGCGCCGACAGTTCGGACCGGTCGAGCGTCCCGATATAGACGCCGTCTCGCAAGACCGAACAGCGGTCGGCCAATGCATAGATTTCCTCCATGCGGTGGCTGATATAGATGATCGCGATGCCATGAGATTTCAGGCGCGCGATCACCTCGAAGAGGCGTTCGGTTTCTCGCGCGGAAAGCGACGTCGTCGGCTCATCCATGACGATCAGGCGCGCATCCGTGGTCAGGGCGCGGGCGATTTCGACCATCTGGCGCTCGCCCAGAGACAGGTCACCGACGCTGGTACGCGCATCGAAGCTGACGCCCAGCCGCTCGAGGATCGGTCGCGCGCGATCCAGCGTCTCGCGCCGGTTCAGAACGCCACGGTTCGCGATTTCTCGTCCAAGGAACATGTTCTCGGCCACCGTGAGGTTCGGGGCCAGCGACAATTCCTGATAGATGACGGCGACGCTTCCGGCGGCCTCGTGCTGGGGCTTGCCCTCGATCACGACGGTTCCGCCCGGATCGGCGATATAGGCCCCGGACAGGATCTTCATCAGCGTGGACTTGCCCGCGCCGTTCTCGCCCATCAGGGCATGCAGTTCACCCGGAAGGACGGTCAGGCTGACATCCTTGAGCGCCTTCACGGCGCCGAAGGTTTTCGAGATGTTGCGCATCTCCAGAATGGGGGGCTGGCTCATTGTTCCCTCTCGGTCTGGGCAATGATGACTTCGACCCCGGCCCGTTCAAGCATCCGGGCATGGGAATCGGCAAGACCGTCATCTGTCACGACACGCGCGATGCGTGAAAACGGAAGCGAAACGGTCGGCGGGCGGATCGAGAACTTGCGGCTGTCGGCCAGCAGGATCACCTCGGAAACGGTCTGACTCATCTCATCGGCAAGCCGGACCAGCAGCGGGTGCTGTTCAAGGATGCCCTGTTCGCTGATGCCGAGCGCGCCGACGAAGAACTGAGCCGCATAGAACAGATGCTCATCCGAGCGCACGTCGTAAAGAATCCCCGGCTCGCGATGCAGATCGCCCCCGCCGACCGTAAGCTGACACGAACCATGCTCGCCCAGATAGGCCGCCAGCGGCAGCGAATTCGTGAAGACGCGCAGGTTACGATTGGCAATCCGGCAGCCGAAATGAAAACAGGTCGAACCGCCATGGATGATGATCGCGCTGCCGTCCCGGACGAGCTTTTCGGCCTCACGCGCGATGGCGCGCTTGGCACCGACGGCAATATCGCGGTTCTCGACGAAGGGCAGCGAAGCCGCGCGCACGCCCCGTTCGACCGCGGCCACACCGCCATACACCTTGCGTGCGCGCCCGGCCTCGTTCAGCTTTTCGATATCACGCCGAATGGTCGCGCCAGATACGCCGATCAGATGCTGCAAGTCGCGGACTGATGCGAAAGGTCGCTCATCCAGCAACGAGACGATCTTCTCCTGGCGCTCAAAATCGCTCAACTGACGACCCAATCTGCAACAGACTTGAGCATTTATTATCTTGCAGCATCCAATTTGTAAACACTTCGTCATCACGTGATGATACTGCATCGCAGCATTTCAAGGATCACTCTGGCCTACTTGCTGCATGGTTTCGAGCAATTGATCTGCCGCACATCCGGGCGGGTCCGGAAATCGGCGATTTTCGGTAACTTATTGTTGAATTTCTCTGTATTTAACGAAAACATCAGGCATCACCAACACATCAAAGGACGGGAGAATGCTGAGACTTGCACTTTTGGCAGCCGTTGTATCGGTCTGCGCATGCGATAAAACCGAATACGAATCCGCGACCGTCACCGTCGACACCGTCGAAGGTCCTGTCACCTGCCAGCTTTACCGCAGGGACATGGTGCTTTGGGATCGCGCGCTGACCCGCCCTGCAACCATGACCGACAGCGCCGCGAACGAAGCCTGCAGGACCGAAGGCTATCGCGAGAAAAGCGGTGCCCCCGTTGCGACCGGGGTGGAAGGCGAAGTTCCCGCCGAGCCAGCACTTTGATTTCGTGTAATTATCGACTGCCTGACACAGGACGAATGCTTTACGTGCGGCTCTCGACCTGAGATTTCTGGTTCGTGCCGTGGCCGCCGCGACCGTCGGCGCTTGACCGGTGTGGCCGCGTGGTGGCTTCAACCTTCGTGCGGCGCAGCAGCATCGCTCAAGCAGCAAGCCCCCTGAAACATGAAAGCCCGGATCAAACGAACCGCCGTCGCGAAATGGCCGCGACGGCGGAGATTTCGGCACTTTTCCAGAACCCTCTCTCAGGCGACCTTGGCGCCTTTCACGATACGCGCCTTCGTGCCCGAAAGTTCGCAGGCTTCTCGCCATGCTTCGGTGAACCCCGCCAGATCCAGGGGCGGATCGATCATGGCGACATGTTCCTTCAGTCGCTCGACATTGCCGTGCACGGACAAAATTGCTTCAGCCAGCGCTGCGGGGTCCGCGACGCGGAATTGGATGCCCCAACCCATCGTCTTCTCAGCCATGCCGCCGATATCCGAGGCGATCATCGGCGTTCGGGCGGCCCGGGCTTCCTGGATGACGACCGGTGAGTTTTCCCACCAGACCGACGGTATGATGATCCAACCATAGCCGCGCATGATGTTCACGCAATCCTGCGGACGATATCGACCGCGGAAGTGAACCGATTTGGGAACTTCAAGATCAGGCCACATCCGCGCGAAGCTGTCCTTGTCCACACCGTGGATCTCGATGCTGAGAGGCCGATCCAGTTCGACCTCCCGCGCTTCGATCAACGCTGCGGCGCGGATCAGCACATCAAGACCCTTTGTCGGCGTCGCCTGTCCGAAGAAAGCGAAGCGACCCGACCTTTGCGCAAGCATGGCTTCGCTTTCCACGACTTCGTCATGCCGGTGATCCAGCCCGTTCTCGATCACGCCGATACGACCTTTCGGCACGCCCCAATCCTCGAAGCGATCCTTCAGGAACTGGCTTGGTGACAGCAGGTGGTCGAAAAGCGCCAGCATCTCGATCATGCGGGCGCGACGCAGCACGAAATCGATGGGCGGGCGCGACAGGCATGCGGCGCAGGCAACCTCGCTCGAGGCATAGCAAAGCTCACCCGATCGTTTCACCATCTGGCCATGATTGGCACAGATCGCGGTCAGTTCGTGCAGGGTGCAGATGAACCTGGCTTCGGGCAAAAGCTTGCGCAGCCGGCGGATGGTGCCGGCCCCGATGTTCCAGAAATGGTGGAAATGGTAGACATCGGCCTTGAAGGCGGCAAGGAACTCGACAAGCCAGTCCTCATCCGAGACCTTCGCCTGCTCCATCTTGAAGGAATCCATCCCCTTGCCCTGAAGGCAGAAATCCCTCGGGCTGAAGCTGATGACCTGCTGCCCGCGGCCAAAGAATTTCTCGCTGTCCTCGGGACCGATGGTCGAGCCGACGAAGAACGCGTCTTCGCCCAGCGACAACAGGTGCTGGAACTGCCGATAGGCCGCAACCTCGCCCCCGCCGTAACGCAGGTTGGGATGCGAGTGTGAAATGATGACGATGCGGGTCATACCGGGGTCCGAGCCTCCATCAGTTTGCGGCTTTCGGCGTCAAAGCCGTGCCAGTCGAGCCCGCCGGGAAGATTCTGGCTGAACGGGCCTGACTTGCCCGAGAAATGCAGGGTGCTGTCGACCCCGTTGCTGCTGGCGCCGCCGCTTTGCATCAACCGTTCTGCCAGGTAACGCAGGCGGGCTTCCTCGGTCAGGAATTCGCGGGGCGCGAGTTCAAGAAGGGAAAGCAGCGTCGAGGTTGGCCCGCTGATCGCGAAGGGCAGAAGATCGCGGGCAAAACGCTCGGGCGAAGGGGATTGTTCGCCCGTCAGGCTGCCGATCGGGTCAAGAACGGTGACATGGACCGGCTGACGATCCGCCGCGGCGTCAAAGACCATGTCTTCCGGCTCGAGCAGGAAAAACGTCGAGCTTCGCCCGAAAAGCAGGAAATCTCCGGCATGGCTTGCCGGCTCGAACTGCATGGCGACGCCCTGCAATTGCAACCCGTGCTCCATTTCCCGCGACGCTCCGCCGATCGCCTCGGAAAGCTCGGCCGTCAGCGTGCTGCGCAGCAGGAACAGGTCTACGGGCCGGGCGACGGCGGCCCCGATCCGGCGCAGGATATCGCGCAGGTCGCTGTCGGCAAGGTCGTGATCGAGCACCAGAGACACCTTGCCCGCGCGGGAAAGCGGCGCATCCTGCGGAGCTTTCCAGGGCGCGAGTGAGCCCAGCATCGCACCGCGGAAACGGCGTTGCAGCGCGGGGTCGGGAAGCGCCTGCCCGGCCTCGCTGATTGCCGAAGCAAGCTCGGCGGGCTGGACCGGATCGGCGACCACGACGACACCGGCTGCCGCGTCCTGCCCCGGGATGATCAGCAGCAGCTTGAGAGGACCGCGCGCGGGATTGGGCAGAACGAATGCGCCGCAAAAGCCATCCATCCCGCTATAGCGATAGCGCGGCGAATAGGCCTGCAGGTCTTCTCGCGGCAGGGAATTTGCAAGCAGGTCGATGCTGCAGATCTGGTTTTCGTCAATGGCCAGCGCGCGCAGCGGCTCGCGAAGACCGGAAGCGCCCAGATACCAGCCCGAGACGATCCCCTGTCCGTCCGCCGTCACCACGCCGCGATCGACGCCAAGGGCGAAATCCTCGCTTTCGCGCGGAAGCAGGGGCGCAAAGCGCAGCCGGTTCGCAGCCGCCTGTGCCACCTCGCCGATCGGCAGATTCAGTCGACCGGTCGCCAGAACGCGAAGATAGGCAAAGAACGCCTCGTCCACGCCGATTTCGATCAGGCGCATCTCGTCGGTGATCAGCCGCTCGGGCGTGATCTCGGAAAATTCGTGCCCGGTCTTGAGATGCAAGGTCCCGTCAACCGAATTATCCACGGCGGAAAGGTTGAAAATCGCAAGGAAACCCATCGGCTCGGCTGACCGAAGATCGCGGCGGGTATGTCGCGTGACGATCTCGGGCTTGAACCGGGTGTCATCGGCATAAAGCTCGAGGTCGAGGCTTTGTTCACTGCTCCATCCCGCAACGACCAGCGTCCCGTTCGCATCCGCAAAGCAGAAATCGGTGTTCAGACCCAAGAAGAAGACCTTTCGTCAGTTACCGCTGCCCGCGCAGGCGCGAGCAGCAGGCGGCAGTAGAAGTTCAGACCAGCGTCACACAAAGCCCGCCGATCAGCAGTCGGTGCGAGGGCTGGCGAAGATGCACGATCACGCGACGTTCGGCCGCAGCCTCGTCGAATTCGGGCAGATCGATACGGCAGAGCGAGAGAGACCCCGGACGGATATGCCATTCGACATGTCCGGCATCCTCGACGGAGCCGTCCTTTGCGAAATTGCGGACGAAGACGTCTGCAACCAGCGGGAAGTCGCTGCCGGCCTCGCATTCGACATAGCAGCGGGTCGCCGTCTCGAATTTCGAGGGCAGCGTCGCTTCGAGCGTCATCCAGTTCAGGCCGGAACTGCGCAGCTCGACCGTGTTGCCCTCGGTCGACCCGAGAACATCACAGCGGGTTCCATCCGGCAGGCATGCGCCAAAGGTGTTGGTAATCGCGTTGTAGCCGCCGCTGAGAGCCAGCTTCGGGCGGCCAACCAGCGCGGCATTGATTTCAGGCACAAGGTCCATCCGACCTTCCTGAAGGGCCACCAGGACGTCGGCAGCAGCCTGGTAAGACTTGACGGCGGCGGAATAAATGGTCGTCACTTCAATCATCCTTCACTGCTTAAAAATGGCGCTTGCGCCTCCTCGCACGCGCGGCCCTCCCATCTCGCATCGAGCCACTGCTGCAACGGCTGGATCGCATCGCTCCAGCTGCGCGCATCACGCTCTGCCGCCCGCGACACGCGCTGCAAAAGCGCGCGGTCCTGATCCAGGGCCAGTATCTGCGTGATGAACAGTTCCTCGCAATTTTCCTCGGGCATGACGAAGCCGTTCGAGCCATCCTCGATCGCTTCGCGCATCGCGCCCACATCCGTGGCGATCACGACGACGCCGCAACGCTGCGCTTCCAGAACCGAAAGCGGCAGCCCCTCGTAAAGCGAGGGCAGCACGACGACATCCGTTTCGGCAAGCAGCTCGGTCAGCGCTTCGGGGCCGCGGACCGCGCCAAGCATCCTGGTATGCTTGGGGAAACCGAAACCCCCGCCCGCCTCGTTGATGACGGATTGTCCGGCGATCGAAAGCTGGATCGAGGGCGCGCGCAGGGCCAGCCCGTTATAGATTTCGACCAGACGATGGACGCCCTTCTGCGGATCAAGCCGCCCCATGAACAAGACGCGCAGCGGCCCGTTGGCCTTGGCACGGGATCTTCTGCCTTTCAGCACGCTCGCGATCCTGCTCGGCGCCAGGGGATAACCGGGTGCATTGACCACCGGGCAAAGCTTTTCGCGGGGAATGCCGTTCGCGCCCAACCAGTAGCGCAGCGATTCCGAACAGGTCAGGAACAGGTCATAGGCATATTCATAGGCCAGCGCGAGCTTCGGCGGGCCGTATCCCCGACCATAGATGCTGCGTTCCAGCAGATGTTCGTGGTCGATCATGATCGTGCCCTGCCGCCGCAGCCGGTCTGCCACCTTGTGAAGGGCACCGGAATGCGCGTTGATCACGACATCCATCGACGAAAGGAGCCCGCAAAGATCCGCGCGTTCATGCGCGTTGCCCCAGCTTGGCTCGGCAGTGCCCAGGAACTCGGGCCCCGTCCAGTCGATGGTGCTAGGATCGGGCAACCAGTTCACGGTCGAGAACGCCTCGAGCGTCCAGACATCGCGATGGATCGGGCGGTCGCTGGCGACCACGAGATGCACCCGATCCCCGGCCGCGGCGAATTCGCGTGCCATGCTGGCCGCGACCTTCTCGACCCCGCCGAAATCAAAGATGGGGAGCACGAAGGCAATGTCACGGCGTCCTTTCTGCTTCAGAAGCGGAAACACGACCCCGCCCGATGTCGCCTTGCGCGGGATCTCCGACGCCATGGCGCGCGACGCGGCCCCTCCGGGTTCGCGCCACGACCAGCGCTGACTTAAGGCGGCCCGGTAACGGCTGCGTAACAGGGTGAAAAGGAAATTCCGGAAAACCTCGTTTCCGGCATCGCTATAGGGTTTCGGTTGGGAAATGCCGTCCAGCGCCATGTCCCAGCTTGAAACCTGATGCGGGCAGGGCACGCGATCGACGTCGCGAACCCAGTTCGCGTCGCGGTCAACGATGATCCTTCGCAGCTGCTCAAGGGAAACGATGACCCCATCCGCAGCGCGTTCGGGATTGCCCGCATCGTTTCGAATGGCGTGGCTTCCCTCGGCGGAATCAAGGAAGAAAAGTTCATAATCCGGATACCAGTTCCGCCGGGTCGAACGCCGCTCGCAGTTCCAAAGGAAATTGCGCAGCACGCGTGCCTCGGCCAGGCGCGCGGTCACCCCCTCGCGCAGAAACACGAAATAGGCCGGGACATGATGGGAATAGGGATCGCCGAGATGCGCGAAAAGCTTGCGTTCCAGTTCACCGATCGCGACGGTTTCGCCCCGTTCCGGGTCAGTACACAGCAGGGCAGTGTCGTCGCTGCCCTCGATGATCGCGTAGCGGGGGAACTGCTCTGCCTCGAGCGCCAGAAGGGAACGGGTCGAAAACAGCCAGCTATGCTTCTTTTCAAGAAAGCGCCGCAACTCGCCGTCGACATCATGCGAGTTCGACAACATGCTGACCGGGCGCTTGCGGTAAAGCAGCATGGGCTGGGCAAAGGGCTGGCCGCGGAACCCCTTGCGCGAAGCCGAAAGCCAGAAGTCCCAATCCTCGTATCCCTGCCGCATCGCCTCGTCGAAACGGATGCCCGCTTCGAAGACGCGGCGGCGGATCAGGCTTCCTGCCTCGCAGATATTGATATGGGCGTGGAAAAGCAGCGAGGGTTCGCGCTCGGTGACATAGTTGCCCTTCTGGCCGAAAAAGTCGAAATCCGGATAGAACCAGTCCTTGTCGGGATAGGTTTCCAGAACCTGTCGCATGGCCGCGCTGGCGCCCTCTGCCAGCATGTTATCCGCATCCAGAAGCAGGATGCCGGCAATGTCGGGGTCGATCTCCAGGGCGCGATCGATGCCGCGATTGCGCGCTCCGCTAAGCCCAGCGTTCGGGATCTCGATCGCGTGCATCGCCTCGCCCAGCACGGCCTGCCAAGCCGCGATGCTGGCGCGGGTTTCCTCATAGCGGCAACCATCGTTCACCACGACTATTCGCCGGATCACGCCATGGGCCAGTTCGCGCTGCACGGCACCGATCGCATCGTCAAGAAGAACGGGATGACCCTTGACCGGGATGACGACGCTGATCTGATCCCGCGCGCGCTTGGTCATTGCAGGATGGCCTCCTGGCGATCGCTCCGCCCGATCCGAAAACCGCGGAAGAGCCCCCAGCTCATGTCATTGGGCCGATCGCTTGCCAGCGAGGCGGCAAGGATGATGTCGGCCTTGCCCTCGATCGGCTCGATCGGAATGCAATGCGCCTGCGCCCAGCCATGGGGCGGAACGCCGATGACCCAGGGGCCCAGCCGACGCTGCCAGTAGCCGTCTTCGTCGACGAGCCCGCTTGGCGCCACACCGATGCTGAAGTTCAGGTTCGGCGAACGCGGGTGACCGACATTGACCAGCGCCGAGATATGGGAAAGCGCCGGCAGTTCGACGTCACGGATGATGGCGCAGACCGGGCCCTGCCGCGACGGGTGAACCATGATCGCATCTTCGTTTTCCCAGAACTGCGTCGAGATATGATCGTTGGCCAGGTTCGGGACCGAGAAAATGCTTGGCTCGGGAAGCGCGCCGGGTGAGATGAAGTTCGATTCCCCGATGCTCACGAGACGGCCCCGTGCAGTGACGGGCGCGCATTGCGGCAGCTTCACACCGGGAAGCGATTTCCAGGCACGCAAGGCAAGGGTTTGGTCCTTGGCGTTCATGCCGTTGACCTTCACCCCGAAATGCGGATCAGGCACGGCATTGCCCAGCCCCAGCAGCAGAGGCTGGGTGCCGCTCCAGCTGATCTCAAGCTGGCAATCGCGCTCGACGCCAAAGATCGGCTCGGGCGTGGTGAACCGCAGCCAGCCGGTTTCGAGCCCGGTATCTGCGAGATTTGCATGCAGCCCATGGCGCTGCCCCGACGCGTCTACCAGAACGGCCTGAAGCCGGCTTGAAAATGCCGCGACGACCTCGGGCAGCCAGAGATCGACGGCGGATACGCCCACATCACTGATCGGCAGCATCTGCGTCACCGTCTCTCCGGGCGAAATCGACAGGATCTCCCCTGCCGGGTTCCACACCAGCGATTGCAGGAAGCGCGGATTGCCGAGGCCGTAAAGGAAATCCTCGACGCCCTTGAAATTCGCTTCAAGCGTCTGGATTTCCGACCTAAGCACCGAGGCCGCCATGCGCGACGTTCCTGCATCCTTCTGGCTGGCCTGCACCTGGTCGATGAGCAGTTCGATGATCCGTGCGGCGGCACCCGCCGGTTCGGCCGGGTCAAGCTCGATCCTGGGCAGCGTCGTCAGTTCCTCGGGCAAGCTCGCGTCAAATCCGGCAGGCAGGACGACGCCGGCAGCACGACGGCCCAACAAGGATTTGAGCGCCTTGCGATCGAATTCCCGCAGATCCGTGAACAATGCAGCGCCGTCAGGAAGGAACGATGAAACCTGAGGTTTCAGATCTTCATGCACAAAGAAAACGGTGGGCATTGTCATGAAAACCTCCGGCGAATTCAGCTGACACCCGGCACGGGATGTCGGGTTGTTACCCTGAGGCAGCGAAGTGACAAAGCCGTGTCGCCTGAGCACCCGACGAAAGATCTAGCCCTTGCCGGATCGGCAAGCGTGGAAACGGCCAAGGGGAACCGTTCGATCAGTCTTTTGCCGCACGACAACGATGTTCTTCCAGTTAGCTCTCGAGTCCCGAAAACTGATACGAAGAATGCAAATTTCGGTCAATACGAACGACGCCCGCCGGTTAAGACTTTGTTCCTCAGTTTTGGGCAGACAATCAGCGATAGCAGATCACCAGTACCCGGAACGATGAAGAAATCTGCATGTAATTCCCACGATTACCGAGATTTAAACGAAGCCTGAGGCGCGGGGCCCAAGCTTGGCCGGTTTCCGCCTCTCTGCACGAACTGCAACCAGTTGGTGAGAAATGGGGCAGTCCCTGATACCTTGCGCAATGACTGCGGCCGGGTGCCAGAGCGCGGAACATTTCGCCCTGTCGTGATGTTTGTTACGGTGAATCTCGCATTTTCCCGGGAAAGTCAGATGCCGCCATCCGCCCCGAACCCGCTGCGGGACATGCCCCTCGCCAGGCGCCGCAAAGGCCCGAGCGCGGCATGACCGCATCGGCGCTCTGGTGCATCGCCCCTGGCGAGGTGGAAATTCGGCCAGGCACGGAGGGAGCGGGAACGCTTGTCGAAACCGCCTTCACCGGGATCAGCCGCGGCACGGAACGGCTCGTCAGCGAAGGCCGCGTTCCCCGCGACGAATGGCACCGCATGCGCGCGCCTTTCCAGGAGGGAGATTTTCCCTTCCCTGTCAAATACGGATATTCGGCCGTCGGGGTCGCGCAGGACGGCCGCCATGCCGGAAACCCCGTTTTTGCCCTTTTCCCCCATCAGGATCGTTTTCGGCTGCCCGAGACGAACCTGATCCCGCTTCCGCCACGCGTTCCGCCGGAACGTGCGGTGCTCGCCGCGAACATGGAAACGGCGTTGAACATCATCTGGGACAGCCAGGCGGGTGCGGGTGACCGCATCGCGATCATTGGCGCGGGGCTTGTCGGGCTGCTCACCGGCTATCTGGCGGCCCGGCTTCCGGGCGCCGAGGTCACGCTGGTCGATCCCCTGCGGCAACGTGCGAGGCCCGCCCGGAACCTGGGATGCGAATTCGCGATCAGCCCGCCTGCCGGGCAGGACGTCGTCATCCATTGCAGCGCAACGCAAGCAGGGCTCGCCTCGGCAATCGATGCGGCGGGTCCCGGCGCGGTGGTCGTCGAGGCAAGCTGGCATGGGCGCGGCCTGACGGCCCTGCCCCTGGGTGGCGCCTTTCACAGCCGCAGGCTGAGGCTTATCAGTTCGCAGGTCGGAACCCTTCCTTCCGAGCGGCTTCCGCGCTGGACGACGCGCCGCAGGCTGGAAAAGGCGCTCGAACTTCTGGCCGATCCCGTGCTCGACCTGCTGATTTCGGGGGAAACGGCGCTGATGGATCTCCCGTCCGAATATCCCCGCATCCTTGCCGATCCGGATACCCTCTGCCACCGCATCCGCTTTTGAACCAGGAGAGACCATGTTTGCCGTCGAAGTCCGCGACCATATCATGATTGCCCACTCCCTGCGCTCGCCCGTCTTCGGGCCAGCCCAAGGCGTCCATGGGGCAACCTTCATCGTCGATGCCGCCTTCTATGCCACCGATCTTGATGCGGAAGGACTGGTTGTCGATATCGGACTGGCGACCGAGGCGCTGTCTGAAGTGCTGGCACCGCTTCGTTACAAGAACCTTGACGAAGCCGCGGAATTCGCCGGACAGTTCACCACGACCGAGTTCCTCTGCCGCCATATTTTCGATCAGCTGGCAGCCCGCATTCGCGGCGGAGAGATGGGCGATGCGACCCGCGTCACGCGGCTGCGCATCACGCTGCACGAAAGCCATGTCGCACGCGCCTGGTTCGAACGAGAGGTCTGATCGTGTCTTTTTCCGCAGAATGGCTCGCGATGAGGGAAGCGGCGGATCAGTCTGCGCGCGACCCATATCTGCTTTCTCTTGCTGCGGATGCCGCGGGCCCCGACCCCTTGGTGCTCGATCTCGGCTCGGGAACCGGAGCAATGATGCGAGCGCTTCGGCCCCATCTGCCGGCCTCTGCGTCATGGCGTCTTGTCGATCATGACCCGGCCTTGCTTTCTTACGCCTCGAAAGCGACCCAGAGGAATATCGAATGCCTGATGCAGGATCTGGGGAATGTCGATGCGCTTCCGTTGGAGGGGGCGACGCTCGTGACGGCTTCTGCGCTGCTTGACCTCATGCCTGCGCGATGGATTTCCGCCCTGTCGCGGCGGCTGCTCGACGCAAGGCTGCCGTTCTATGCCGCCCTGTCCTATGACGGCTGCATGGAATGGGATCCAATGCTGCCTGACGACGTTATTGTAACGGCGGCCTACAATCGCCATCAGAAACGCGACAAGGGGCTGGGGCCTGCGCTTGGCCCGGATGCCGGGCGACAGGCCGTCGAGACGTTCCGGCTGGCCGGGTTCCAGGTCCTTCGAGCGGATAGCAACTGGGATCTCGGAATCGAACATGCCGGACTTCAGCGAGAATTGCTTCAAGGAATTGCGACAGTCGCCGCCGAGGCGGGCCTGCGCGACGCGCAGGAATGGGCGAGCCTCAGGATGGCGCGGATCGAGACAACCCGCTGGGAGATCGGCCATGTCGATCTGCTGGCCCTCCCCCCCGGCTAGACCATGAAAGACAACGCGGTCATGCGCTCGGTCGAAGTTACCCCACGCATCTGGAACCACATTCTGGCCATCAGGAACGGGGCACGCCCGCCGGGCGATTTCGGCTGGACGAAAGCCGAGCGCGCGGCACTGGCCCTTTACGGCCCCGTCGCGCGCCGAGATGGCGATGCGCGGGTCGTGGCGCAGATCGGGCAATCCCTCGATGGCCGGATCGCCACGGTTTCCGGAGATTCGGCCAGCGTTTCGGGCCCGGACGGGCTGGCGCATCTTCATCGGCTCAGGGCACTGGTCGATGGCATCGTGATCGGCGTCAAGACTGCGCTTCTGGACAAGCCAAGGCTTACCGTTCGTCTTTGCACGGGTCGGAACCCGGCACGCATCATCATCGACCCCAAGGGCCGCCTGCCCGATGACGCCACGGTCTTTCGCTCGGACGGAGCACGCCGGATCGTGGTTCAGGGGATCGACAGGCCCAGGCCGCATGGCGTCGAGATCCTGCGGCTGGGCGCACGCGCTGGCTGGATCAACCCGGCCGAGATCCTGCCGCGACTTCAGGAAACCGGCCTTTCGTCGATCCTCGTCGAAGGCGGCGGGACCACGATTGCCGGTTTCCTCGAGGCCGGGCAGCTGGACCGCATGCAGGTTTCCGTCGCCCCCCTGATCATAGGAGCGGGGCCGCAATCCCTGACGATGAGCTCGGCCGTCACGAGACTTTCGGACGCGCTTCGCCCGCCCACCTCGTTCTATGCCATCGGCAGCGACATCGTCTTCGATTGCGTCATTCCCCGGCTGACCGAGGGCGTGGAGCAGACCTGCGTCGCGTCGCCGATATGATCAGGGAAGGTGGCGGACACCGGGATCGGCACGAAGACTGTCGGGCGAGAAAAGGTGGCTGATCCACCTGTGATCTGCTCTGATCCCCGGAAACCGGACCGTTTGAACCTGGAGTTTTCCGCTACGCTTTCCCGGCCGGGAGAGGAGCGGAATCGTATAAAGGCGAGCAAGTTTTCGGACGCGCAGAAGGCGTTCACCCTGAAGCAGGGCGAGGAAGGAACCCCAGTAGCCGAGATCTGCCGCAGTTGAAGCGTCAAGCGATTGATCCAGGGGATCGATCGCAGCGCCCAACGGGATCAGCCAGCCGACCTACCTTGCTTGGAAGAAGAAATATGCCGGACGAGATGCGGCGGCTGAAGCATCTCGAGGACGAGAACGCCCGCCTGAAGAAGATCGTGACCAACCTGACCTTGGACCGGGAGATGGTGAGCATGTGAACGCCACTGGTTCGAGAGAACATGCGAACGGAGGTCATTCGCCGAAAGCCCTGAAGCCTGGTCGCAAGCGCGAAGTCGTTCGCGGGATGTGCAGCGGTGTCGATCCGGACGGCCTGTCGCCGAAGACGATCAGGGTCGATCAGGGAACAGAGTTCGTGTCGCGCGACATGGATCTCTTAGCCTACCAGCGCGGCGGCGTCCTCGGCTTCTCGCCCCTGGAAAGCCGACCGACAATCCCTTCATCGAGAACAGCAAGCTGAGGTCTGAGTGCTTGGACACACGCTGGTTCATGAGCCCTGCGGATGCGACCGAAAAGCTGGAGGCTTGGCGTAGGTACTAGAACGAGGAACGGCCACACGGCTCGATCGGTAACAAGGTTCCGATCATGCTGACGAAATCGGGGGGCGTCACCAACCCGTCCCCCTGAGCGAAGCCAGAAGACTCTGCCTTCGGGCGGTAGAAAGTTCAGGGAGCAGAGCAGGCCGTGGCGCACCTACATCAGAGCGCGGCACGTTTCTGGCTGAGGTCATGGTGGTGAGTTCGGTGTTCGTTCGGAAGGGGGCCGAATTCCCTCGAACGCGGAGATCGCCCCTTGGGGCGTTTTTTGTGTATTGATGTATTTTGATTTTTGGTTGCGGGGGCAGGATTTGAACCTGCGACCTTCAGGTTATGAGGCAACCCGACGGGGCCAGAATAGTCTTTCAAAAGCAAATATTTAGAGAGATTTTGGGTGGGCGACGTCAGCGTAGTGTCGCACGGAGCAGACGCAAACCATTGGGAATAAACGGGAAAGCCCCGCATGTTCATGAATCAGCGAACCTCAATAGGTTACAGTCTATTGGCCGACTATGTGCGCAGCCCTTCCCTGCGTCATATGCGAGAGCAGCGCTCCCTGGCCAAGCTGGCCCTCGAGATCATCACGAGACTGGATCAGGACAGTTCCATTTGGAAGACATGGGAAGGCCCGCGGGACAAGGTCCTGGCCTCGGCGATAGAGTGCTGGATCCCGAAGGACGACATGCTCGCCTTCCTGAATGGCCTGCCTGGCCCTGCCCTGACGATGACCGATATCGAGCAGCGCATGAAGGCCATAATCGAGGAGGAATACCTCGGAGATCCGGAACCGAAGCTCGAGGCCGAATGTCTGGCCATCTACCAGGCCGAGAAAGAGGCTGGCACGGAAATGCCCGCCATCATCGGGCGGCTGGCGGATTGTGTAGGCGCGCAGTGGCAGCGCCTGCGCGACGAGGAGCGTGCGGAGGCGGAGCGGCGGTCGGAAGCGGCGCGACTGGAGCGGGAGCGGCGACCCCTGTCCTACGCCGATTGTCCATGGGCCCAGATCAAGGGCTCGAAATTCTTCTATTACCGCAAGAACGGCCGGGTCTTCCAGCTCAAGCCCAACAGCGACAAGAGCCTTACGCTCTATCGGGTGCAGGAGGTCGACGACGCCGCCAGCGGCGACATGATTGGCCGCTATCGATTCCGCGGGGATGCCAGCAAGGTGATGGCCAAGGCGGCCTATGAGCCTGAGCCATTTCGATAGAGCGGCTCCAAGCCCCGCCACAGGGGCGTTGGTGAGGGCCGATCCCGGCCATACGGGTGAACCGGGCGAAGCATCCAGCAGCCGCCGCTCGGAATCGGTCACCCCAGCAGCTTGGCCTCGACCTCGGCCATGGCGTTCTGGTGGTCGGGCGACGGGAACAGGTGGCCGTAGCGCTCCATGGTCATCTGGATCGAGGAATGGCCCGCGAAGGTCATCACCTCCTTGATCGAGATGCCCTGCTCGATCCAGAGCGATACCGCGAAATGGCGCAGGTCGTGCCAGCGCAGCTTCACGCCGACCTGCTCCTGCAGCTTGCGGAACCGGGACTGCGTGTTGGTGTGCTGGAGGACGCCGCCGCGCGGCGCGGGGAACACCAGCCCGAGGTCGCTCTTCGGGCAGCGCAGTTTCCAGCGGCGCAGGGCGTTCAGCACCATCGACCCGGCCGGGATGTCGCGATAGCCCGCGCGCGATTTCGGCTCACCCATCTGGTTGTAGGCGTCGGCGCGCTGGCGCACGTAGACGAAGCCCATCTCGAAATCCACGTCCTGCCAGCGCAGGGTGCGCAGTTCCGAGGCGCGCAGGCCGGTTACGCGAATGCAACATCATCGCGTCCATCCAGCTGCCCAGGAATACGTTTTTCAATACAGCGCAAAAGACTTACATCCTCGCTATCGAGCGGCGACATACAGATGTTGATCCGCGCCCTCCCGTATTCTGTGCCATTGCTCGGTCCATCGGCGAAACGCTCGACTGGCAACGAATTCCGACACCGGATGAGAATGATCTGGACGACATTGCTTCTCGCTCGGGGTCTTCGGGAGCGTGATGGAGTCCAGGCCGTCAAAACCCTTGTTCGCTTCAAGTCGGATATGCTTGTTGTCTGACTTCTCCGTATAGCCATGCCGGGCGAGGAGCGAAGTCAGTTCACTGGCAACCCGCTTGGGGTCTTTGGTTGCTCGCGCAAGATCCTGTGAGAGTTCGGCGAGCGCGGGCGACGCGGGTAAGCGTTCGACAACACGCTGAAAAATAGCTTTGGACCTTGCGTCAAGCCCGATCTGGTCTGCGACAGACAACGTCGTTTTTGCCGCAAGTCGGAGCCTATCGGATATCTCGCCAGAATAAACCTCCGGACCGACCCTCTGAACTAGATTGTCGGTGGAGAACTCGGCCTCATCCGTGCCGAGGCTCGCAGCAGGAATTGCGCTGAACTGCTGCTCAAGCTCACGGATTCTGTCATGCAGGTTGTCGATCTGCTCTTGGTGCAGCTGGTTCCATTCTGCCTCGGTCTGGCTATCTTTCTCACGCTCACGCTGAACGCGGAGAGCCTGCTCCTGCAGCTCCGTCCAGTCCCATCCGAAGGCTGGCATCTGACTCCGCAAGGACGACGCCGCTGCCACAATCGCGGTAGCCAGCTCTCTACCGTCTTGGATCTGCCACCCAGATAGTATCGCCTAACGATACCCTGTCCGGGAACTGACAAACCAATCGTCCCCCCATAGGCGTTGCGGCCCTCGGTCTCGTCGCGAAGCTGAAACGAGAACGCTCGATCTGTTTCGACAACGACATGCGCGATCCCGCCGAGGTCATAGGAAAGCTTCTCAATTTCCCGCTGGCTGAGCAGCCAGGAAGATACCCCAGTCGCAGACATGTAGACGGTTGGAAGCCATTTCGCCGCATCGCCCAGAGTCACTGATTTCGCTGAAGCAAGGCCTGCATCATTGTTCTCAAGCCAAACAGGCTGGTCGGTGACACTGAACTGCTGGTCTTTTCCTCCCCAACCGTCTTTCAAGAGCGCCTTGATCAGGTACGGCTTTCGCGGGGTGTCAAGTCGTGCGCCCGGTGTTGTAGCGATGCACTGGGTCCGAAGGCGGACCAGGTCCTGCCCACCCTCTGCGGAAGCACGTTTCAGGACGCACTCCGTTCGCCAAACACGCCCGAGATCATCGGGAAGGTCGTGCCGAATACCGATGGCAGTCCAGGCATCTCCGGTTCGCAACTCCCGCATGCGGAGTTCTTCGCCGCTATTCGAGCGGATGTGAACATTAGCTCTGTCAAGCTCAGCCTCAGACTTACTCGAAAGCACAGTCTGATGCTGCATACCGCGGATCCAAGCGACCACTTCCGCCACGAAGGCAGCCCGCGGTTGTCGCTGGGGATTACAGGGAACTCGGTCGAAAATGGAAGCATATGGGAATGATCGTGAATCCGCGGCCGGCGGTCAATCCGGAAAGGCGGCAATCGGCCAAGATGGCAATCGCTGGTGGCCGCGAACGCCTGCGGAACATCCACCCCATCCCTTGTCGCATCCGTGTTGCACGGAAGAAATCGGAACGGCTGTAAGCCTTTGGAATCTTTGGGGAGCGGTCGGGACGCGCTTGCAACACGACGCGACACGCAAAAGCCGCCAGAGGGCGGCCTATGTGTTTGTTATCTTGCAGTAAAGTTTGGTTGCGGGGGCAGGATTTGAACCTGCGACCTTCAGGTTATGAGCCTGACGAGCTACCGGGCTGCTCTACCCCGCGCCGTTTTGCCTGGTTTTCGGCGTTTTTTCATCGTTTTGAGAGAACCGTTTCTTTCCAGGTCTGGCGGTGACCTACTCTCCCACGTCTTGAGACGCAGTACCATTGGCGCGACGGCACTTAACGGCCGAGTTCGGGATGGGATCGGGTGTTTTGCTCGTGCTTTGGCCACCAGACCGGGAAAGAAACGGATCGGCGTTACCCTTTGCAGGGTTTCGGTTGTCCAAGGATGCTTTTGGAAGCGTGACAGATTGATCTGTCTTCTTCCGGATCAAATCAAGCCAATCGAGCCATTAGTACCGGTCAACTGAATGCATTGCTGCACTTACATCTCCGGCCTATCGACGTGGTGGTCTTCCACGGCTCTCAAGGGATACCTTGTTTTGAGGGGGGCTTCACGCTTAGATGCCTTCAGCGTTTATCCTGTCCGTTCATAGCTACCCAGCACTGCCGTTGGCACGACAACTGGTCCACCAGTGGAACGTTCACCCCGGTCCTCTCGTACTAGGGGCAACTCCTCTCAAGTATCCTACACCCACGGCAGATAGGGACCGAACTGTCTCACGACGTTCTAAACCCAGCTCACGTACCTCTTTAAATGGCGAACAGCCATACCCTTGGGACCTGCTCCAGCCCCAGGATGAGATGAGCCGACATCGAGGTGCCAAACGATGCCGTCGATATGGACTCTTGGGCATCATCAGCCTGTTATCCCCAGCGTACCTTTTATCCGTTGAGCGATGGCCCTTCCACTCGGGACCACCGGATCACTATGGCCGACTTTCGTCTCTGCTCGACTTGTCAGTCTTGCAGTCAGGCTGGCTTCTGCCATTGCACTCAACGAGCGATTTCCGACCGCTCTGAGCCAACCTTCGCGCGCCTCCGTTACTCTTTGGGAGGCGACCGCCCCAGTCAAACTACCCACCACGCAGGGTCCCGGACCCGGATAACGGGCCGCGGTTAGACATCAAGAGTGCGAAGGGTGGTATCTCAAGGATGGCTCCACAGCGACTGGCGTCACTGCTTCGATGCCTACCACCTATCCTGCACATCACAATCCTGATGCCAGTGCGAAGCTATAGTAAAGGTGCATGGGGTCTTTCCGTCTAACCGCGGGAAGTCTGCATCTTCACAGACAATT